>JANNDF010000488.1:0-4042 GCA_031387445.1 Planctomycetia bacterium | reverse complement strand
CATGCTGCAAACCCGCACCGGCAAGCGGACGGGCACGGCCGCCGTGCGGATCGCCGTCGAGTTGCGGTTGCAGCAGGTGGTTCAGGCTGTCCGGCGGGACGCGCTTGACGGCGTCGGACTCGGAGATCAGCCCCTCCTTGGCGAACTCGACGGCGATCCGCACGGCGGCCGTGCCCGTCCGCTTGCCGGTGCGGGTTTGCAGCATGTACAGGGTGCCGTCCTGCACGGTGAACTCGATGTCCTGCATCTCCTTGTAGTGCTTCTCCAGCGTCTGCCGGATTTCCATCAACTGCTTGTACACCTTCGGCATCTCGCTATCCAGCTTGGCCATCGGCTCCGGGGTGCGGATGCCGGCCACCACGTCCTCGCCCTGGGCGTTGATCAGGTAGTCGCCGTAGAACACGTTCTCGCCGGTGTTCGGGTCGCGGGTGAACGCCACCCCGGTGCCGCTCCCCTCGCCCATGTTGCCGAACACCATCGCCTGCACGTTCACAGCGGTGCCTTTCAGCCCTTCGATCCGCTCGATGCGGCGGTACTCGATGGCCTTGTTCCCGTTCCACGAGTTGAACACGGCGTTGATGGCCAGCAGCAGTTGCTTCTTCGGGTCTTGCGGGAAGTCGTCCTTCACGTGCGCCTTGTACACCGCCTTGTACTTCGTCACCAGTTCCTTGAGGTCGTCGGCGGTCAGTTGGGTGTCGAGGGTGTACCCCTTCGCCGCCTTCATGGCGTGGATTTCGTGCTCGAACTTCTCGTGCTCGCAGCCCATGGCGGTGCTGCCGAACATGTCGATCAGCCGGCGGTAGCTGTCGTAGGCGAAGCGGGGGTTGTCCGTCTTCTTGGCCAGCCCCTCCACGCTCGCATCGGTCAGGCCGAGGTTCAGGATGGTGTTCATCATCCCCGGCATGGAGAGGGCAGCACCCGACCGCACGCTCACCAGCAGCGGGTCGTTCGTGTCGCCGAACTTCTTGCCGAAGGTGGCCTCCACCTTCGTCATCGCCTCGTCGATCTGCGGGAGGGCGGCCTCGGGGATCTTCTTGCCGGCGGTGTAGTAGGCGGCGCACACCTCGGTGGTGATGGTGAAGCCGGGCGGCACGGGGATGCCGATCTTGCACATCTCGGCCAGGTTCGCGCCTTTGCCCCCGAGCAACTCTTTCTGCTTGCCGTCGCCGTCGGCCGTCTTGCCACCGAAGAAGTAGACGTGCTTCGTACTCATACTCACCGAGTCTCGCTGAAAAGGGAGGGAGCCGGGCGGGGAGGCGAACCGGCATGACCAAGAGGGGTTTTACGGACGAAGTGAGGCGATGGCAAAGGAACAGCCGGCAGGGTAGAATGGGACGGGAAGCCTATGAGAGGATGAGCCATGATCGAGACGCGGATCGAGTTGGAGACGTTTCCCGACGCCGCTCGCGCGGACGTGCAGCGTGGGGCGAAGATTCTGGAGGAGCAGTTGGCCGAACTGAGCGCCTTCGACATCGAAGCGCATTGGCGGTTCGGGTTTGATTCCAACGGGCAAGCCGCAGCGCTGGTTGATTTGACCACACCGTATGACGACTCGCGGTTCGGGGTGACTGACTACCCGTACCCGCTGGCGGGCTTAACTGAGGGGGATTTGACCGTTCGCCGTCGCCTCTCCACCCAGATCGGCAATTTCACTCACAACCTGTCAGACCTGATCCGGCGCGACTTAAAAAAGTTGAGGAAGGGGCTGGCGGAAATGGCTCCCGTAGGAGGTGAGTAACGATGCCTGGGCCGACACCCACTCAACGGATCGAGGAACTTCGGCGTGACCTCGACAAGTTGACCGCGCTGGTCGAGAAGAACGACGCTGTGAACACCGTCGGGCATAAAGCGCTGGACGAAGAGCTGGCGGAGATGAAAGAGGGGGTCAACAGCTTTCGTGAGAAGTTCACCGATTTCCTGAAAAGCAGTGTGGATCACGAGGGGCGCATCAAGGCACTCGAAAAGGCCAGCCCCGGCAGGTGGCGGTACATCGACCACGCCGGTGGATCACGAGGGGCGCATCAAGGCACTCGAAAAGGGCTCAGATCGCCGCTGGCAATTCGCCCCGATTGTGGTTTCTTGCGCCAGCATCTTCATCTCCGCCGTCGGGGTCGTGGCGGCTATCGTCATCGCGCTGGCGAAGAAGTAGCTACCGGCTGAACACCCGCTTGAGTGGCTTCGCCAGAAACGTCGGCAACCCCGCGATGAACGCCTTCAGCTTCAGTTTTCCGCCCCGCAGCTCGGCGGGCACCTCCTTCGCCAACACCCGCACCCGGTCGAACCGCTCCTGGTCGAACGCCACCTCCGCCGCCGCCCGTGTCCGCCGACCGATCTCCGCTTCGATCTCCGCCCGGTGGACCGCCGCCGCCGGATGGTTCGCCAGCGCGTGCCGCAGGATGGCCACTTCCCCTTCCAGAATCTTCAGCAGCGCCCCGGAGAAGTTGCCCGCGTGCCGGCGGATGCCCACCAGCGGCTCGTCCACCGCCACCGCCGGCCCCGCCGCCACCGCCCGCAGGGTGAACTCCCAGTCCTCCGCCCCCATGCGGCTGAACGCCGGGTCGTACCCGCCGATACGGTCGAACAGGGTGCGGCGGAACACGCAGCACGACTGGAACACCGGCTGGAAGCGTAACTGGCGGGCGATCAGGTCGCGGTACAAGCGGAACGGGCCGTCGGTGTCGGCCGCACCGTCCCAGTAGCCGGGCGGGGCGGTGATGAACTTCGGTTCGTCCGTCCACTGCCCGTCCCGCACGACGGTGAAGTCGGAGAACGCGAACTCGGCGTCGGGGAAGCGGGCCACGGCCGCGGCCATGCGTTCGAGGTAGTTCGGCTTCCACAGGTCGTCGTCGTCGCACAGGGCGACCCACCCGGCGGATGTGGCCTTCACGCCAGTGTTGCGGGCGACCGACTGCCCGGAGTTCGCCTGCCGCACGTACTTCACCGGCGGGCCGTAACTCGTCACCACCTGTTCGGTGTGGTCGCTCCCGCCGTCGTCCACCACCACCACCTCGGCCGGGCGGTGCGATTGAGCCAGAATGGCGTCGAGCGTCTGCCGCAGCAGCTCGGCCCGGTTGAACGTCGGGATGACCACCGCCACGTCGAACGCCATTTGCCAACCCCTGGAGTTGGGTCATCATAGATCACCCGCGGAAAAATCCCCGGCCCGTGTCGTCTGGAAGGCACATGACCGCCCGCGAACTGGCCGACCTGATCGACCGCCACTCGCCCGCCCTCGTGCTGTTCGCCCGCCAGCGGTGCGACACCCCCGAGGACGTGGTGCAGGAGGCGTTTTGCGCGCTCGCAGCCCAGCGGACCCCGCCGGACGACCCGACCGCGTGGCTGTTCCGCACCGTCCGCAACCGCAGCCTGGACGCGGGCAAAGCCGACCGCCGACGGAAACGCCGGGAAGCGGCCGTCGGCGGGTCGGCGGTCTGGTTCGTCGAGCCGCGAACGCACGGGTTGGAAGCGGTCGAAGCGGTGAACGCCCTGCGGAGCCTGCCCGACGAGTTGCGGGAAGCGATCGTGCTGCGTCTGTGGTCCGACCTGACGCTCGAACAGGTGGCCGCGGCGGTCGGCTGCTCGGTGTCCACCGTCCACCGCCGGTACGAGTCCGGTCTCGCCCTGTTGCGACAAACGCTGGGGGAATCATGCCCGAAGACGTGACCCGAGACCTGAAGGCGTTCACCCCGGTCGGCCTCGACCGGGATGCCGTGCTGTTCGCCGCGGGGAAGGCCGCCGGTCGCCGGTGGGGCGGGTGGAAGTGGCTGGCGGCGGGGCTGCTCGTGAGCAACGCCGTCACACTCGGTGTGTTGGTCTGGCCGAAGCCGACGGTGATCCCGTCGCCGCCCGTCGTCGAGCCGCCCCCGTCGGTCGAACCGCCCGAGTCCGTTCGCCCGGAGCCGTACAGCTACATCGCACTCCGGCAGGGGTGGGACGCCCCAACCGCGGCCGACACCGGCTCACCGGCGATGCAAGTCCCGCTCACCCCGCGGTCGATTCACGACCTGCGAATGCCCTGACCCGGCGAGCCGGGCGGCGTGAG
>JANNDF010000474.1:0-4915 GCA_031387445.1 Planctomycetia bacterium | reverse complement strand
CCGCGCAGTTGGCCCCTGGCCGCTCGAACCGTCCTGCCAGAACTACCTCCTCGCAAAGGTGATCTGCCGCCCTAGAGTGACTTCTGCTGCGAACTGAGAGTAGCAATCAGCACAGCGAATCGCCTGGAAAGTATCGAGTTTGAAAAACTCCGGACGCAGGTGATAGCTGTAATCGAGAATTCGAGCGTCGTGCGGTCCGCCGTTGTCGGTCCCGCCGCAGTAATGAGCTAGTTCATGTAGAACGACATAGGGTGTCGCTTCTGTAAACCACGATTTGAGCCGGTCGGTGAAAATGTAGATTCCGCGGGCTGACAATCTTGTCGTTGAACCGTCCTGATTCTTCTTCTCGAAAATCGCGTTAGCATCCAGGTATGCTCCCCCAGCCGTGGTAAACCCCAGGCCTAGAGAGCCTCCCGGTGCCACTTGCTCTGGTGCAGGAAAGATGCGGTCCAGTATCGGAGTGGGAGCCGGCATGTTGTTCGGTCCCACTTGGAGGAGGGGCCGCACCACTTCGCGCATTCTTTCGTACATTAATTTGATAAAATTTAGGTAATGAATTATCATCTGCTCGGGCTTCTTCGCCAGGTGAAAATATTTCGATGCGAGTTGGAATGCTCGTTTATAAGTCTCGCCCATCCATTGCCCCGGCTTCGATAACACGTGATAGCGAGCCAGATCAATATTAAGTATAGCCTTGTGAATCCAGGCGAGAACCTCTGGTAACCGCGAATAGATTTCCGCCATCACTTCGGGAGTCGAGGGCGGCTGAAATCCCGGCATGGGTTGGGCGTTGACGATTTCCCGCAACTTCTGAATGGTCCATTGATCCTTGTCAATACGGCCGTCGGGCGTCTTGTCGGGGAATTGCTTGCGCTGGAACCGCTTAATGGCATTATCGGTGTATCGTCCGCAAATCCCGTCGGGATTGAGCGGAGCGTCGAGATCTTGATCGACGAGGCTGGCTTTCGCGGGGTTCGGGCCTCCGTGGTACTGCGGAACTCGATTCAGGGCATTCTGGATTTCCCGTGTATCCTTCGGGTTGCTCGACCCCCAAAAAACAGCACTGTCGATTGACACGGTCGATGAGTACTTCGTGATTCCGATCGTCGACTTCTGACAGGTCTGGCTACCGCAGAAAATGACGAGTTCCCCATTCTCGGCCATCGGATTTCTCGCTGCTGGAGGTGCTAAACTCCGCACGAATGCTACAGCAATCGTTCGGTGAAAGCAACTCTGCACCAACGGATTCGTGCGGTTTGGAAAAATGGGCCGGTGACGGTGCGGATCTGAAGCGGAGCGAGGGTGACATGCTGAACATTGTCCACAAACCACCCGGTTCGGGATGTTGTTCCAGACGATCCGCCCGACACGAAGGAGGGAAGCGGCCGGCATCACGGAAGGCTGCAACACGCACCACGGGTCACTACCCGGCAAGTTGCACAAGACTCAACGTGATGACATCCGGTGGACCGCCCGGCCGGCGGCACCTACTTCGGCCTTGTACCCCACCACAGCAGGCCCGCCCCCGCCACCGCGGCGGCGAACGAGCCGAGCAGGATGCCCGTCTTGGCGTCGGCCAGGAGTCTCTTCTCGTCGCCGAACGCCAGCTCGCCGATGAACAGCGACATGGTGAACCCGATGCCGCCGAGGAACCCGCCGGCGACCATCATTCGCCAGTTCACGCCGGTCGGCAGCGTCGCCAGTTTCAGCCGCACCGCCAGCCACGCGAACAGCACGATGCCCACCGGCTTGCCCACCAACAGCCCCGCCGCCACCGCCAAACAGACCGGCTCCCCGACCGCCGCCGGCGTGATCGCCACCCCCGCGTTCGCCAGCGCGAACAGCGGCATGATGACGAACCCGACCCACGGGTGAAGATAGTCTTCCAGCCGTTGCAGCGGGGCAACCGACTCGCGGGCGGCGTACCGCAGCAGCGTCACGTCGGCCGGCGTCAGGTCTTCGCCGTCGCCCTTCTCCTGCATCCGCCCGGTCACGTCGTCGAGGGCCAGCCGCAGGGTGTCGCGGCTCAGCCACGCCCGGTAGGGTGTCAACAACCCGAGCAGCACCCCGGCAATCGTCGGGTGAACCTTCGACTCGTACATGGCCCACCACGCGACCGCCCCGACCAGCACATAGGCGAACACCGCCCGCACGCCGAGTTGGTTCAGCAGTACGCACATCGCCAGCATCGCCGCCGCCAGCCCGAGCCAGCCGAGGTTCACGTGTTCGGTGTACGCCACGGCGATCACCACCACCGCTCCCATGTCGTCGGCAATGGCGAGGGACAGCAGGAACACCTTCAGGCCGAGCGGCACCCGCTTCCCGAACGCCGCCATCACCCCGACCACGAACGCGATGTCGGTGGCCATCGGGATGCCCCAGCCCCGCTGTGCCGCCCCGCTGTGCCCGAACAACAGGTACACCCCCGCCGGCGCCAGCATCCCGCCGACCGCGGCGATCACCGGCAGCGTCGCCTGCTTCACCGTCCGCAGTTCGCCGGTCATCATCTCCCGCTTGATCTCCAGCCCGACGACGAAGAAGAACACCGTCATCAGCCCGTCGTTCACCCAGAAGTGCAGCGGCTTCACGAAGTGCCAGTCGCCGATGCTCGGCCCGAGTTCGATGTCCCAGAAGTCGTGAAACGGGCCAGCCAGTACCGGGATGTTGGCCATCACCAGGGCGATGATCGAGCAGGCGAGCAGCACGCCCCCGCTGGCCGCTTCGATCTGAAGGAAGCGGCGGACGGGGCCGGTCACGCGGTCGATCGGGGCGGGGCGGAACTGTCGCGGGTCCGGCTTGAGTGCGGCCATAGGGAGGAGGTTGTACGTCCGGGCGAGCCGAGTGGCGTGAGCCACCGGGTTCAACACCCCCGCGGCGGTCTTGCCATTCCTCTCGTTACTACTCAACTAACGACAGCAGGCCAACACCTGCGTTTTCCCGCCCCCGAGTGTGAAGGAATGGTGATGAAAGTGCGAACACTTCTGGCGGCCTCCCTGCTGGCCGCGACAACCGCCCTCGCCCAACCGCCCGGCGGCGGCTTCCCCGGAGGTCAACCGGGGGGCGGCGGTGGGTTCGGCGGGCAACCGGGCGGACCGGGTGGGGGCGGCTTCGGCGGCCCGATGGGCGGTCAGGAGCGGGCGATCGTCAAGGACTTCGACAAGAACAAGGACGGCTGGCTGAACGCCGAGGAGCGGAAGCCGGCCCGCGAGGAGGCGAAGAAGGGCGCCCGCGGCGGGTTCGGCGGCGGTCGCGGGCCGGGCGGGTTCGGCGGCGGCGGGGAGAAGGGCAAACCCGGCCCGAAGGTGAGCATCAGCGACGCCAAGACGTACCCGGACGCCAAACTATACGACCCGACCGTCCTCCGCACCCTGTTCTTCGAGTTCGAGAACTCGGACTGGGAAGCCGAGATGCAAGACTTCCACGGCACCGACGTGGACGTGCCGGCGAAGCTGACCGTGGACGGCAAGGAGTACAAGAACGTCGGCCTGCACTTCCGCGGCATGAGCAGTTACATGGGCGTGGGGGCCGGGTCGAAGCGGTCGCTAAACGTGTCCATCGACATGGCCGACGAGAAGCAGAAACTGGGCGGGTATCACACGCTCAACCTGCTCAACTGCCACGAGGACGCCACCTTCCTGAACACGGTGCTCTACTCGCACATCGCCAACCAGTACACGCCGGCGCCGAAGGCGAACATGGTAAAGGTGGTCATCAACGGCGAGAGCTGGGGGGTGTACACCAGCGTGCAGCAGTTCGACAAGGACTTCCTGAAGGAGCACTACAAGACGGGTAAGGGCACGCGGTGGAAGGTGCGGGGCAGCCCCGGCGGGCGGGGCGGGCTGGAGTACCTGGGCGACAAGATCGACGACTACAAGCGGGTCTTCGACATGAAGACCGGCGACGGCACCGACGAGAAGGCGTGGAAGGCGCTCATCAACTTCTGCAAGGTGCTGAACACCACCCCGGCCGACAAGTTGGAAGAGGCGCTGAAGCCGATCTGTGACATCGACGGCCTGCTCTGGTTCCTCGCCCTCGACGTGTCCCTCATCAACTGCGACGGGTATTGGATCCGTTCGAGCGACTTCAGCATCTACCTGGACGACAAGGACAAGTTCCACTTCGTCCCTCACGACATGAACGAGGCGTTCCGCCAGCCGATGGGGCCGGGCATGGGCGGCGGCGGTCGCGGGCCGGGCGGCGGCGGGTTCGTCATGGCCCCGCCGGGCACCCTCCTGCCGGGACCGATGGTGGACGAACTGAAGCTGACTGACGCCCAGAAGAAAGACCTGGAGAAGCTGCAAAAAGACACGGAAGAGAAGTTGCTCGCCCTGATGACCGACGACCAGAAGAAGCAGTGGAAGGAGATGAAGGACCGCTTCCCCGGCGGTCCGGGCGGTGGCGGCGGCTTCCCCGGCGGTCCGGGCGGTGGTGGGTTTCCCGGTGGCCCCGGTGGCCCCGGTGGCTTCCCCGGTGGTCCGGGCGGCGGTGGCGGCCCGGGTGGTGGCGGCATGGGGCAGGTCCGCGGGGTCGAACTCGACCCGCTCGTCGGGCTGACCGACGCCCGCAAACCGCTCCGCAGCAAGGTGCTGGCCGTGCCCGCGCTGAAGGAGAAGTACCTGGCGGACGTCCGCACCATCGCGGAGAAATCGCTCGACTGGAAGACCCTCGGGCCGGTGGTGAAGCAGTACCGCACGCTGCTCGAAAAGGAAATCGAAGCGGACACGCGGAAGCTGGAGCCGTTCGACGCGTTCAAGCGGGCGACGGCCGACGAAGTGAGTGAGGGCGGCGGCGGTCGCGGGTCCATGCCACTGCGGGCGTTCGCCGACCAGCGGCGGAAGTACCTGCTCGACGTGACCGCGCCGAAGAAGTAGGTGCCGCTTGCCGAGCGGCACCCTGGCGAGCCGAGCGGCGTGAG
>JANNDF010000466.1:0-1712 GCA_031387445.1 Planctomycetia bacterium | reverse complement strand
GGGGCGTCGCGGCCGGTAGTTGGAGGTGGCGAAGTGCCCGAAAACCAGAGAGGTCGTTGCGATCCCCGGCCGCTCGACCCGCCCTACCAAATCACTCACCCCAACCCCCTGATCGCCTCTCCTTGGAAGATGTGGTGCGGGCGGCCTTCGGCGTCGGTCCAGGCGGTGGTGTTGGGTAGCCCCAACGCGGTGTAAATCGTCGCCGCGAAGTTCTCCGGCGTTTGCGGGTCTTCGCTCGGATACGCCCCGTTCTTATCCGATGCCCCGATCACCGTCCCGCCCTTCACCCCGCCGCCGGCCAAGAACACCGATTGCACCGCCCCCCAGTGATCGCGGCCCGGCCCCTTGTAGTGCTGCGTCAGCGTGCTGACCTTCGGCGTGCGGCCGAACTCGCCGGCCATCACGATCAGCGTGTCGTCGAGCAACCCGCGGGCGCTCAGGTCTTCCAGCAGTGCGGTCACGGCCCGGTCGGTCGGCGGGAGGAGCTTGTCCTTCAGATTCGGGAAGGCGTTGCCGTGCGTGTCCCACGTCTCGTTGTTGCCCAGGTTCACCTGCACCAGCCGCACGCCCGCTTCCACCAACCGGGCCGCGAGCAGGCAGCTCCACCCGAACGCATTCTTGCCGTACCGCTCGGCCACCTTCGGCGGCTCGTTCGCCACGTCGAACGCCTTCCGCACCCTGGCATCGGTGAGCAGCGAGGCGGCGTCGGATCGGGCCTTGTCGAACACGCCCGCACTCGCGGCGGCGTCGAGGCTCTTGCGCCCGCCGTCGATGTGCTTCAGCAGCGTCATGCGGTCGGCGAACCGCGAGTTGTCCACGCCTTCGGGCAGGTTCAGTTGTGGGGTGACGAACACCTTGCGTTTCGGCTCGTACTTCCGCTGCTGGTGGTCGAACTCGTACTCCGGGTACGCCCCGTAGGCTTTCGGCTCGAACGCCGACATCTCCAGCAGCCACGGGTCATACTTCGCCCCCATCACACCGGCGAACTGACCGGGGATCACGCGGCCGGAGTTGTGGACGATCTTGTCGGGCAGCACCACGGCCGGCGGCAGGTTGTTGCGGGGCGGCGTGGTGGCCGTGACAACCGACGCCATGCTCGGGTGGTCGCTCGGCCGCGGGGCGGACGGGTTGAAACCCACGGGGATATCCGACCGGCCCGTCAGCATGATGTGGTGCCCGGCCGAGTGGTCGTTCGACTTGTGCGTGAGCGACCGCACCGCCGCCCACTTGTCGCTACAGGCGGCGAGCATCGGCAGGTGTTCGCAAATGCGGAAACCGGGCGTGCGGGTGGCGGTGGTGCCAAACTCCCCGCGGATGGCGTCCGGGGCGTCGGGCTTCGGGTCGAAACTCTCGTGCTGGGCCAACCCGCCAGACAGGAACAGGAAGATGACCGACTTGCCGCCCTTCGCCGAACCCGCCGCACGCAGGGCGTTCAGCTCGCCGACACCCAATCCGAGTAGGCTGACCGCCCCGGCCTGAATCGCCGTGCGGCGGGAGATGGTGGGGTGAGCGAACCGGGTCATGGGGAGGTGCCGCTGGGGAGAGGCCTCCGTTGTACCCGACGTTACGCTGGAGAAGGATCAAAAAGCGGGATACGGATGAAGAGATTTCACCGCCGAGGGCACATGAGAGCACGAGAGAAAGATAGAGAGTTCGGCGGAGACTTTTTCCTCCGAACGCTCTTTGCATTCCTCATGTGCTCTCATGTGCCC
>JANNDF010000459.1:0-1246 GCA_031387445.1 Planctomycetia bacterium | reverse complement strand
CTCACGCCGGCGGTTCCAGGTCAGTCGATGTACACGAACTCGTTCAGCCCGAACAGCGCCAGCGTGTAGCTCTGCAAACCCTTCTCGCCCTTGCCGGCGATGAACTCGACGCCGATCGCCAACTCATCCTTCGTCGGTGGGCGCCCGAGGGCCATCTGGTATGCCCGCTCGACTGCGGCGGCCGGGTTCTTGTCGGCGAGCGGTTTGAGCGTGGCGACCCAGGCGTTCGCGGCGCTTCGCACATGCGGGTTGTTCAGGAAGAAGAGGGCTTGCGGGGCGGTCGTCGTCACCGGGCGGGCGGCGGCACTCGTCAACGAGTCGGGCCAGTCGAACACTTGCAACGACGGGATCATCTGCGAGCGCTGGATGCGGAAGTAGACGCTCCGACGCTTCATCCCCTCGTTCGCCTCGCCGGGGCCGTACATGGTGCGGTCGAGCGTGCCGCTCACCGCCAGCCAGTTGTCGCGGGCGGCCTCGGCCTCCAGCCGCCGCTTCGGGCGGTGGTGCCACAGGCGGTTGTCCGGATCGGCCTTCAGCGACTCCGCGGTCGCCGTCCCGCTGAGCCCATAGGTGCGGCTCGTCACCAGCAGTTTGTGAACGCGTTTCAGCATCCACCCGTTGCTCACCAGGTCGTTCGCCAGCCACTCCATCAACTCCGGGTGCGTCGGCGGGTCGCACTGGAAGCCGAAGTCGTTCAGCGTGCTCACGATGCCACGGCCGAAGTGGTGGTGCCACAGGCGGTTGACCATCACGCGGGCGGCGAGCGAGCCGGCACCGTCTTTCGTGTCGGTCATCCAGTTCGCCAGACTGGTCCGGCGGAACGACGTGCCGGCGGTCGTCGGCTTCTCGGCCATCCACCCGCCCTCCGGCTTGCGGGCGAGCACCTGCAACACGCCCACGCTCACCTCGCCCACCTTCTGCTCGGTGTCGCCGCGTTTCAGCTCGAACGTCTTCGGGTAGAAGTCGGGGATGCTGCCGTCGGCGGTGTGGTGCCGCATCGGCTTGCGGCCCTCGGTGGTCGCCTGAATCGTCACCTTGTTGAGCGCCGGCTTCTTCTTGTCGATATCGGCGAGCTTGGCCTGCCGCTCCTTCCACCCGGCGTCCTGCGGGGCGTACCACTTCAAGATCAGGTCGCGCTGGGCCTTCGGCAGGTCGGCGAACTTTTTCTTCTCCGTGACGAGTGCTTTGAACCCCGTCGCCACCTTCAGGTCCTTGATCTGCTCGATGGCCGTCAGCCGCTCGGAGC
>JANNDF010000444.1:0-12169 GCA_031387445.1 Planctomycetia bacterium | reverse complement strand
GCACGAGAGAAAGGAAGAGTTTGGAGCGGAATGCCCATGCCTCACTCTCTGCCTTCATTCTCACGTGCCCTCATGTGCCCTCGGCGGTGAAAATCTTCATGGGGGCAGGTAGTGGCAGACGCACTCACACCACGCCAAGTGGTGGCCGAATTGGACAAGCACATCGTCGGCCAGACGGCCGCCAAAAAGGCGGTCGCCGTGGCCATCCGCAACCGCTGGCGGCGGCAGCAACTGCCCCCCGATTTGCGGAAAGACGTGACGCCCAAGAACATCATCCTCATCGGCCCGACTGGGGTGGGCAAAACCGAGATCGCCCGCCGGCTGGCGCAGCTCGTGGGTGCCCCGTTCGTGAAGGTGGAAGCGACCAAGTTCACCGAGGTCGGGTACGTCGGCCGGGATGTCGAAAGCATGGTCCGCGATCTGGTGGAGGCGGCCATCGGGCTGGTGAAGCAGACGCAGCGGGAGAAGGTGCGGGAGAAGGCGGCGGAGAAAGTCATCGAGCGGTTGCTCGATCTGCTGCTGCCCACGCCGAAGAGCAGTTCGTGGGAACCCGAAGCCGAGAAGGAAGACCAGGAGAAGCGGCAGCGGACCCGCGAGAAGTTCCGCGAGAAACTGCTGGCCGGTGAACTGGAAGATCGCGTGGTGGAACTGACCATCGAGCAGAAGACGCCGGGGGTGCAAATCCTCGGCGGGATGGGAATGGAGCAGTTGGAAGCGAACATGCAAGACATGCTCGAGCGGATCATGCCGCGGGGCGGGAACCAGGCCCGGCAGACGACCATCCGCGAGGCGCGAAAAATCCTGACCGAGCAGGAGACCGAGCAGCTCATCGACCGGGCGGCGGTGAACGAGCAGGCCATCGAACTGGCCGAGAACCAGGGCATCATCTTCCTGGACGAACTGGACAAGGTGTGCAGCCCGCACGGGCCGATGAGCGGCGGGGCGGAGGTGTCGCGGCAGGGGGTGCAGCGCGACCTGCTGCCGGTGGTGGAAGGGACGACCGTGAACACCAAGCACGGGTCGGTGAAGACGGACCACGTGCTGTTCATCGCGGCCGGGGCGTTTCACGTCTCCAAGCCGTCCGACCTGATGCCGGAGCTACAGGGCCGCTTCCCGATCCGCGTGGAACTGACCGACCTGACGCAGGCCGACTTCCTGCGGATTCTGACCGAACCGCAGAACTCGCTCGTGCGGCAGTATTCCGAGTTGCTCCGCACGGAAGGCGTGGACTTGCAGTTCACCCAGGACGGCATCGAGGCGCTGGCGGAGTTGGCCTACGACCTGAACCGCACGTCGCAGAACATCGGCGCGCGGCGGCTGCACACGATCATCGAGCGGGTGGTGGAGGACGTGAGCTTCGAGGGGCCGGATTTGGAGAACAAGTCGGTAACGATCGACGGCAACATCGTGCGGGAGAAGATCGGCGGCATCATGCAGAAAGAGGATTTGAGCAAGTACATTTTGTAGCCGCGAGCCGGAGGCGAGCGCGTGGAAGGCATCACCCGCGAGATGTTCGAAGCCGGTCGTGACCGTCGGTATGGGACCGCCAATCCGGAATTGATGCGGATTCCATTCTGGGAGGCGATGGTACGGAGCGGGGGCAACTCACCTTCGTGGGTCCATCGTGAGCTACCTGTCGAGTTGCCTGCCGAGCGCGGTCCAACCTGGACGTTCTACCGCATGGGCAGCACGGAGACGCATCTTCCAGATGGGCGGAAGGTTCACATCGGTGGCGAGTACGAGGACTTCTAAGACCCCGATTTCTGCATCTACAACGACGTGGTGGTGTTCGAGCCGAACGGGGAGTTTCAGATCTACGGCTACCCGAAGGACGTGTTTCCACCGACCGATTTCCACACTGCGACACTCTTTGGCGACCAGATCGTCATCATCGGCGGCCTGCGATACGTTCAGGATCGTGTTCTCGACGCCTGCACCGTGTTCACACTGGACACAAACACTTTTCGCATTGAGCGGTTGGACACCACGGGTGAAGGGCCTGGGTGGATCCACCACCACAAGGCCGAGTTGATGGAGGATGGGATTCACATCCGTGGAGGCACCATCATCAACGAACAAGACGGATCGAAACGTGGGCGGAAGAATCTGGACATGTTCCGGTTCGATCGGGCGACTCGCCACGGGGCGAGAATCGAACATGTGAGCGGATGGCGGACGTTTTCCATCGGGGGAAGAAACGCGTTGGACTTCGTCTTCGGTCGGGGAAACGTTGAGGGATTCGACCCGGCTTGGCTCACGAGTTTTGAGACCATTTCCGCGATGAAGCACGCTCACAACTCGACGCGGCGAGTGGTCGTCGATGGTGTGGTAGTTGACCTGCGACGGGAGAATCTTTCCTGTCGGTTGAGGGTGGAAGGCGTGTTGCCCGAGGCACGGCTGATGGCGTTTCTGGCGGATTTGGTGACGCAAATCGAACGTGAAGTTGGGGTGCCGTGCGAGGTGCAAGAAACATAAAGGCGAGCGGCCCAAGATTGGACTCGCTCGCCTTCGGCTCGCGGCTACTTCAACTGCTCTTGGCGAATCGTCCGCCTTCCTCGTTCAGTTGGTCGATCACCCAGCGGTTCACGTCGCGGAACATGTCCGGGTGCAGGCGGTTGGTGGTCACGTACCGGCTGAGCATCACGTCCGCACCGGCGGCGTACAGCAACTTGTAGTCGCGGGAGGCGGTGGAGAACGGCACCACCGCGTTGGCGATCCCGTGGCCGATGAACACCGGCAGTTGCCGCAGCGTCTGCGGGCGGAAGAGCGGGCTACCCGCGACCGCCCGCGGCATCGACCCGTTCAGCGTGATCAGACCGGCCACCTTCTCGGCCAGCGCGAACGCCGACCGGTACGCGGCCGTCGCCCCCTCGCACACGCCCACCAGGAACACCCGCTCGGTGTGGATGTGGCAGGTGCGGCGGACGTTCTCGACCGCCCGCATGACGTGCTCGTTGATCAGGTCGGTGTGGGAGTCGTCGTTGCCCCACCCGCAGGAGAGTTGGCCGTCTTCCCGCACGCCGAGCAGTTCCGGCCCGCGGATGCTCACGGCCACGAAGTTCCGCCGACTGAAGTGCGGCATCAGGTCCAGCACCTGCTCCTCGTTCCCGCCGTGCGGGTGGAAGAGCACCAGGCACGGGTACGGGTACCGCGGCTCGTAGGCGTCGGGGAGGAAAGTACGGCACATGACAGCCGGCGGCACGGCCGGGATGGGTACGGGGGTGGGATCGGCGTCGAATCCTTCCGCCGGGCGGTCGAGCCGCCATTTCGATCCGGTGGGGGGCATGGTCGTCCTGAGTAATCCGGTTGTTGTGGGCGGCCTGCCGGCGGACGGGAGATGGCAGGGAGGCCACAGGGCGAGGTCGTCGGCCGCGAGAGGGGGTCGGGCCAGTCGCGGAAATCTATTTCGCATCATCCGCCCGGTCAACACAGACTTGAAGCGGATTGCCTGGAATGTGTCGGATTCGCCCGCACGCCAACACGGTTGCTCCGGATAAGTGGGATGGGTCGGGCGCGGGGGAATGGGCAACTTCACGCGCGTTAACGGATCGCCTGAAAATGCAGGGCGGAGACACCCCGGATAGCCTGCGTAACCGATACATTCCGCCGAGTCGGCGCGGTCATCGCAAAAATATGCCCACGCGGATTAAAGTTCCCCAATCCCCCATCCGACACCTCTCGCGCGCACGTCGGGCGACAGTTCGAACCCGCTCGCGGGGCGTGCCGCAAACTACCCCGGAATCACCTCCCGCACGACGAGATAATTCAACACCGTAGCCACGCCCTCTTCCACCGTCTGGGTCGCCATGTTCAGCGTGAGATCGGGGTTCGTCGGAGCCTCATACGGGTCGTCCACGCCGGTGAAGCCCATGCCCCTTCCGGCGGCGACCGCCGCGCGGGCCTGCCTGTACAACCCCTTCGGGTCGCGCTGCTCGCACATCTCGATCGGCGTGTTCACGAACACCTCGATGAACGGCAGCGGCCCGGACTTGTTGTCGACGTGGATCTGACGGACGGCGTCGCGGTCCTTGCGATATGGGCTGACGAAACTGCTG
The DNA here is from genome assembly GCA_031387445.1 of Planctomycetia bacterium. Lineage (GTDB taxonomy): Bacteria > Planctomycetota > Planctomycetia > Gemmatales > Gemmataceae > JALHQU01. Next base: position 8,114 of record JANNDF010000444.1, on the reverse strand, counting down.
AGCGCGATCACCCCGGCGTCGGCGAACAGCTTGGCCACTTCCCCGATGCGGCGGACGTTCTCTTCCCGGTCGGCGGCGGTGAACCCCAGGCCGAATCGCTGGGCCTGTTCGGCGGCATACCCGCGGGTGTCGGCCAGAATTTTCGGCCCGGCGTTCAGCCCGAAGCGGATGTTGTCCCCGTCCAGCACGTACGCCGCGTGCCCCCGTCGGATGAGCACCTGTTCCACCGCCACCGCGAGGGTGCTCTTGCCGCTCCCGCTCAGCCCGGTGAACCAGACCGTCGCCCCGTGCTGCCGCAGCGCCGCCTGCCGTTCGGCACGAGTGACGCCGCCGGGGTGGTAGGTGATCTTGACGGGTTCGAACATGGCGTCATTGTAGGTCGTGGTCGAGCAGGTTCCGCAGGAACCGTGAGGCCCGACGGCCGACTGCCCTCGCGCTCTGAGTAACTGGCCGTCGGGCCTCGCCTCCCTCCCATTGGGAGGCTCGACCGCGACCTACTGTACGCGGAACGGGATCGGCTTGCTGACGCTTCGGCCGGTGCGGGGGTCGCGGACCTCGAACGTGACCGTGTACGCCCCCGGCCGACTGGGGGTTTGCAGCACCGCCGCCAGGAAGTAGTCCCGCACCGGGCTGCGGGTGAACTCGCTCTTCGACGTGGTGCTCTTCGGGCCGAGCGCCTTCGTCTTCACGTCCTGAATTTCCACCGTCTGTCCGAACTCGTCCGTCACCCGCATCTCGCACTCCAGCCGGGTGAGGAACCCCTTCACCCCGTCGGCCCGCACGTCCGGCAGGCAGGGCACGTTTTCCAGTTCCACGTACACCGAGTAGAGCGACCCCTTCCGCAGGCCGTTCGGGTCGGACACCGGCGTGTACACACCGAACCCGTCCACCGCCAGGCACACGACCGCCTTCCGCACCCCGAAGCCGGTTCGCTTGAGGATGGTGGCGGCGGCCGCCTCGAACTGCCGGGCGAGGGCGGTCGCCTCGTCGGCGTTGGGCTTGTCCAGCTTCGCCTTCGACGCCTGCACCACCGCCGGGATGAGTTGCAGCAACAGTTCCTGGTTCGCCGAGTCGAACTCCTTCAGGTGCTCGATGGCCTTTTCCGGCTGGTTGTCGTGGAACGCGCGGAAGGCGAACACGAGCGGCGAGGGAGGGGCGGTGTCGAGTGACGGGACGGGTTCGAATTGAGGCAATGTGGCCGGCAGTTCCTGCGGCGGAGTGTCGATGGGCGTGGTGTGGCGGACTTCGGTGACCGGGTGGAGGGCGACCCGCTCACCCGGTGGCATGCTGGCGAACTGGCCGGTCGGCCGGGCCTTGCTCATCGTGGTCTTCACCGGCGGAGACGGCAGTTGATCCACCTGTGGGCGAAGGGGCAGAAGCGGCCCGTTGCCCCCGCACGCGGGCAGTGCGAGCAGCACCGCCGGGGCGAACACGAGCAGCAACCAGCGGCGAACAGCCATCCACCACCTCACGGCGAACCGTGCGGGGGTATAGCGTGAGCAAGGGCGGAGGGCAAGGCGATCCCGATCCGGGCGCACCCGGCCTGCAAAGGCCGCGGGTGCAAGTCACGAGCGGTTTGCACCCGCGGCCCTTGCGGGCCGGGTGCGCCAGAACCACAATGCCTCTTTCGGCCCCGTATTCACAACGGACCCCCGACCCATGCCCGCCAAGACCGTGTACATCGAGACCGTCGGCTGTCAGATGAACGTGCTGGACAGCGAACTGGTCATCGCCGCCCTGAAGCGCGACGGCTACACCCTCACCGACTCGCCGGCCGACGCGGACGTCATCCTGTTCAACACCTGCTCCGTGCGGGAACTGGCCGAGGAGAAGACGTACTCGGCCGTCGGGCGGGTGATCCAGCACAAGCGCCGCGACCCGACGAAGGTGGTCGGCGTCATCGGCTGCATGGCCCAGAAGGACGGGGAACAGGTGCGGACCCGCGTACCGCTCGTGGACATGGTCGTCGGCACCGGGCAGTTGGCGAAGATCCCCGAACTGGTGCGGGCGGTGCAAAACACCGGCCAGCCGCAGTACGCGCTGAGCCTCGGCCGCAAGGACGCCGGCCGGCACGAAGTGGAAGCCAGCTTCGAGAGCTACGACCCGGCCCGCGACCCCGAAATGCGCTCCACCCCGTTCCAGGCGTTCGTTCGCGTGCAGATCGGCTGCGACAAGTTCTGCACCTATTGCGTGGTGCCATCCACCCGCGGGCCGGAGCAGAGCCGCCACCCGGATCACATCTTGCAGGAGGCCCGCACCCTCGTCGATCAGGGGTGCAAGGAGGTCACACTGATCGGGCAAACGGTGAACAGCTACGTGTTCGACCACGGCGACGGCCGGCGGACGCGACTGAGCGACCTGATCTCGCGGATGCACGACGTGACCGGCTTGGAGCGGATCAAGTTCGTCACCAACTTCCCGAAGGACATGACGAACGACCTGCTCGACGCAGTGCGGGAACTGCCGAAAGTGGTGAAATACCTGCACGTCCCGGTGCAATCCGGGTGTGACGAGGTGCTGAAGCGGATGAAGCGGCTGTACACGGTGGCCGAATACCGGGAGATGCTGCACCGCTGCCGCGAGCGGGTGCCCGGCGTGGCGATCAGCAGCGACTTCATCGTCGGCTTCTGCGGCGAAACCGACGAGAGCTTCGCCAAGACGATGGACCTGGTGGCCGAGGCGAAGTTCAAGAACAGTTTCATCTTCAAGTACAGCGAGCGGTCGGGCACGAAGGCGGCCGAACGCTACCCCGACGACGTTCCCGAAGTGACGAAGAAGCGGCGGAACAACGACCTGCTGGCCGTGCAGAACGCGAACAGCCTGGCCGACCACCGCCAGTGGATCGGCAAGAGCGTGAGCGTGCTGGTGGAAGGGCGGAGCAAGCGCGAGACGAGCCGCACGGCGAGCGGCCCCCGTGAGGGGGCTGGTTCTGACCGCGTGCCCCAACTGACCGGCCACAGCATGACCGACCACATCGTGGTGTTCGACGCCCCGGAGCGATTGACCGGCCGCACGGTGACGGTGGACGTGGAGGACGCGAGCGGGTTCACCCTCTTCGGCCGCGTGCGAACGGAGGAACTGGTCGGAGTGCTGGGTGACCCGGCGGAGTCATCCGCCGGTTCTGCCCCACCACGACCCCCGCGGCGGGTGAGCCTGAGTGTGGTGTGAGGGTGTAGAATGTGGTACGCTCCAATCCCTCGACTGGAGCGGTCCGCCCGTGATGCTGTATCGCAACATGAAGCCCGAATCCTTCGGACGGGTTGCCCGCAACCGGCTCTCGGAGAGACATGCTCGGGGTTCGGCCGAATGACCCGAACAACAAAGACCCGAAGCGACGCTTCGATGTCGATGCGGTTTTCGACACGGATCCCGTGACGCCCGGAAGCCGGCAAGGGCTTTCAGTGTTTTGTACCCCGGCCGAGTGTCGGATTGACCCGAAGGCTCCAGTCTGGGGAATCGAATCAGATGAATTGGGGGGAGATCTGTCGATCATACCGGACCCCCTTCCCGACGTGCCGAACAGCACACACTGCATACTGGAACCGTCTCGTGTCATGACGTTGGGCGAGTACCAAGCCACACTCTGGGCGACACGCCAATCTTGGACGCGTATTCCCTAGTGAGAACCGCAATGATCTCGATTGATGCCGTTCGCACTGCTGCGTTCTCGGATCTGCCCTGGTCCCGACTGGACGCGATCGTGCGTGGGGAGATGGCGACAGGTCGGAAGGTGAAAGACATCCTTACCGACTACGCCACGGTTCTCGACCAGGTGAGAGAAACTCCCGGACTGAGTGAGGACGCGGAGGACGCTCTCCTGGACACCCTCGATTCACTCACGGGGAATTGCCGGGCGGATCAACGCTACGTTGATCCCCCAAACTCGACTCTGCCGACCGAAGAGGAGATCGCCAAACTGCCGCGATGGGCACGGGTCGCGTTCGCTGCACGGTGCGCGAGAAGGGTGCTGCCGCTGTACCGCCACTATCGCTCCCACCCCGAGCATCGGATATTTATTCAAGACCCTGAGTGGTCGGTGCGCATCGCCGAAGAATCTGCCGCGAACGGGCGGTCTCACACGGACGCTTCCATCGGATACGAGGAAGCCGCAAGTGTGGTTTATGAAGACGAGAACCCAGCAGACGAGGCAGCCCACAACGCTACCAACGCTGCGGCATACGCGGCAGCGGATGCGGGCGACAACAACAGACCAGCACGGGCTTGGTTCGCGATGAATTATGCTTTGGCGGCAAGCAAGCCGCTCGTGGCCATCAGTAGTCTCGTCCGCCGCGATTTTGACCAACTCGCACAGGTTGGGTGCGCAAAGCATTGGGATGACTCGACTCCGGTTCCCCCCGAAGTGTTCGGTCCGCTGTGGCCCGAAGGTCCGCCGAAAGGTTGGCCGGTCGATCCGGATGCCCGCAAACACACCGACATCGCGCTGGAGGTTGTCAACGGTGACGGACTCGAAGAACGAGTCGTCGAAGACGACGTGGTCAACCTGTTCAACGCGATGAACCGCTACCACATCGCTCGTGGCGGGCAACCGCTCTCGCTCGAAGACTTCCAACCGTTGATTTCGGCACTCGTGCCGGCGGGGGTGTAGCTGATGGCCGAACTCGCCAGTCTGAAACTTCAACTGCGGCTCAGCCCCGCTGAGGGGGAACCTAATGCTGCATTGCTCGATGACCTGATTCGGCTCGTGAAGCAAGCCGTCGCAACACCGCCCGTTCCCGTTACCGAAACACCGGTTGCCGAGTTCCATCACCCGACCGACGACGAGCAAAACACACTCGCCGGGCTGGAGTCGAAGATCAAGCACCGCATCGAACAGGCCAGTGCCGAGAGCCGCCAACAGGTCGAGCAGCGGGCGGCGCTGATCCAGCAACCCGACGGCGACCAGAAGGCACGAGACGCAGCGTTGATGGCGGCACAGCAGGTCGTCGGTGCCGTTCACCGTGCCATGCTTCGCGGCGTGATCGTAAGCACACCCGAACCCACCAGTTGACGTTCACACCTTCGGGAACTCGGTAGTAATCTCGAACGTGCCGTCGGGCAGTGGGGTGCGTTTGTAATCGCCGAACAGGTTGGGTGCGTCCTTCACCAGCACTTCCAGCAGCACGTTCGCCAACTTGCGGATTTCCGGCTCGGCGTGGACGCTCCCCCGCTGTTCGAGGAAGTGTCGCAGGGCGCGGGCGTTCGCCGTCACCGTGATCTTCGTCTCGGTGGCATTCGGCAGCACGCTTCTCGCCGCTTGTCGGGCCGTCTTGCGGCGGGTGGTGCGATCAGCATCCGGGGGCAGCATCGCGGCAGCCGCCGCCGCGGGGTCGGCGAGTTTGGTGTTCAGCAGTTCGGCCAGCTTCACATACGCGGCGTGGGCGTGGGTCACCGCCTCGTGCCACACGGCGTGCATCTCCGGATCGCTGGCGATGATGTCCGGCTCGACGTACTCGGCCACCGACTCATCGACGTACCGCTGGCTGAGTTGCGAATACGCCCAGCCGGCCCGGTGCCGGACGAGTTCGTGCGTGAGCGACCGGCTCAGCCCGGTGAGTAGGAATGTCCACACGGCGTGTTCGAACACCGACCCGTGCCCCACTTCCTTGATGTGCCCCAGGTACGCCGCGTTCCCGCCCGGCCGCGGCTTCGCGTAGCTCATGTAGCAAACGCGCCCGGCCGTCTCCGTGATAACTTCCGACGCGACCGTCGAATCCGACGACCAAGTGACGCCGTGATCGGCCAGGAAGCGGTCGAGTTCGCCCTGCTGGAGCGTCTGCTTGCTCAGCAGGTAAACGGTCGGGTCGGCAATGACGCGCAGGTCGCTCATGACTTCGATCCGGTCGGCGGACATGGTTCCGGCCCGCGGGGTGGGTGCCAAAAGAGGGCATCGACTGCTCTGCCACGCCGACTTGAGTGGAAGTGCTTGCCCGCTCTTCGTCTGGATTGTTTTCGCCCACCACCCCCATACCCTGTCTGAGAGAAGAATAGTTCCCCAACGGCGGGCGAGCCACGCCTGAGCCACCTCACTTCTCGACTCCCCTTTTGGGGATGAGGTGCGCCATGTCCACGCAGAACGATCCCACGTCGGCCGAACTCAACTCGCTTGAGATCACCATTCCCCTGTCGGCTTTCGACCCGTCGTCCGGCCGGACGTGGGTGATCACTCGGCCGTGGGACAAGCTATGCGACAAGTATCTCACTCCAGGCAACCTCCTGAGCGCGGAGTTCGATCTCTACGCAGCCCGGCGAACGTCCGTCGATCCGGACTGGCGGAACCGGCTTGAGGGGGCCGACCTGATGGCGACTGGGTTGATGAACTCACGGATGTCGTCAGGCGACGTGGACGCGGTGCTGACCAACCGCGGGCGGATCGAAGCCGCACTTCAGGCGATTCCCACCGACCTTCACCTCGCCGATGCAGACTTGGCCTCGGAACCCCTCCGCACACACCTGACGAATCTCATCGCAGCCTTTCGCTGTTCGCGGGTGGGGGTTGCGAAAGTGATGAAAACGCTCTGCCAGAAGCGGCCCCGCCTGTTGCCCATGTTGGACAGTTTGGTCCGGTGCGCGCTGTACAACGAGGACGCCGAAGGGTTAAGCGATGACCCTACCGAATTCGCACAGGATGCAGTCGTCGAGATCGAACTGTTTCGGCGAGTGCTGCTTTGGGGGAGTAGCTCCGCGGTGGACAACTATCCACGTCTCGTGCATCTGGCGGGTGCACTGACCGAGCGGTTGACGAGCGGTGACAAGCGACTCACCGATGTGGTTACGCCGGTTCGTCTCCTCGACGATCTCATCTGGTTCGAGTGGGGAGGTCACCAACACTACGGTTGGTGGGAGAATAAGGTGGCACGTCGGATCGAGAAGTGAGGTTGAAAGGCTAGGGCCGCCCTTTCGAGCGGCCCCGCCGCCCAGCCGCCGAAGCAACTGGGGTTGTTTCCCTTCTCTAGTATCGGCCCCTGCATCGCTCAGGTCAAGTCATTCTGGCGTGAATTGCTACGTCGTGAACCCTTCAGCCGACCGGCGGTGTCTTCGCTAAAACGATTCGACCGACCGGAGTGACGTGGAATGTCTGACGCGACCGCCGACCTGAAAACGCTGGAAACCGATGCCCTGACGGAGCTTGCCGGGTGTGCGGATGAAGCCGCCTTGCGGGGGTGGAACACCAAATTCTTTGGCGACAAAGGCCTCATGAAGGCGGCGCTCGGCAAGCTGAAGGACACCCCGAAAGAGCAGCGGGCGGCGTTCGGCCAGGAGGCGAACCGGGTGAAGGTGGCGCTGGAATCCGGGTACTCCGCGGCGCTGGACAAGGCGAAGGAAGCCGCCCTGCTTGCCAGCCTCGCCAACGACAAACTCGACGTGACGCTGCCCGGCCGGCCGGCGGTCCGCGGGCGGTTGCACCCCGCCACGCAAATCCTCCGCGAGATCTACGGCATCTTCGCCGACCTCGGGTTCCAGGTGTACCGCACGCGGGAGGTGGAATCCGACGAACTGAACTTCGAACTGCTCAACATGCCGCCGCACCACCCGGCCCGCGACATGTGGGACACGTTCTTCACCACCACGCCGGGCACGGTGCTTCGCACGCACACCAGCCCCGGCCAGATTCACGTCATGCGGGAGATGTGCCCGAACCCGGTGCGGGTGATCCTGCCCGGCATGTGCTACCGCAACGAGGCAATCAGCACGCGGAGCGAGATTCAGTTCTTCCAGGTGGAAGGGCTGGTGATCGGCGAGGGGGTGACGATGGCGGACTTGAAGGGCACCCTGACGGCGTTCGCCCGGCGGATGTTCGGCCCGGAGCGGCAGATTCGGATTCGCAGCAGCTACTTCCCGTTCACCGAGCCGAGCATTGAGGTGGACATCGACTGGCCGAAGGACGACCCGAACCGCGACCGCCTGACCAAAGGCACCGGCTGGCTGGAAATCCTGGGGGCCGGGATGGTTCACCCGACAGTGCTACGGAATGGCGGGTACGACCCGGACAAGGTGACCGGCTTCGCCTTCGGCATGGGGCCGCAGCGGATGCTCATGCTCAAGCACGCCATCGACGACATCCGCCTGTTCTGGCAGAACGACCTGCGGTTCCTGAAGCAGTTCTGAACGAGTAG
>JANNDF010000421.1:0-4058 GCA_031387445.1 Planctomycetia bacterium | reverse complement strand
TTCGGCCAGCAGTTGGTCGAACACGGCCGGGGTGATGCCGGTGAGTTGCCGGAACGTGCCCGGCGACCGACGCAGACGGGTGGTGTGGCTCATCCCCATAGCGTAGCGCCAAACCGGCTATCGTGCAGCGACTCTATTGTCCACTCGACTACGGCGCGGTCTGCTCTGTGCCGAACTCTGTCGTTCGTGGTGATGCCGGGTTTCGGATTCGGCGTCGGCGGCGTTCAAGAAGTGGGCCGAGTGGGTGACGGCCAACCCGGACGCGATCCAAGCGAAGTCGCCCGAGAAGAAAGACAAGTGGTCACCGCCGAGATGACTTCACGGGTCGGTCGTCGGGGCTGGGGGTTCGCCATAAGTCCTTCCGCGTCTGGCACGGTTGCATCACAGGAAATGGTTTTCAGATCGGGTGGGGGGAAGTGGTGCAAACCATTTCCGCATCGCCCGCCGGTGCGGTACACTCCCCTCCTCCCTGCCTCCGCCGTCCGTCTCCCCGGATCGGTCTTGCCAATGCGGTCACTCGGTTCGGTCTTCCTTGCGTTGTTCGCGTCGGTGGCGGTCGCCGCCGAGCGGCCGGTCACGTTCGAGCGGGACGTGCAGTCGTTCCTCACCCGCAAGGCCACGTCGCCAGGGCCGACCGAACCGCTCATCCGAGTGACCGCCCGTGCCGGCCATTGACCCCGCGACCCCGACTCGTCCGACGCGGGCGAGGTACGTCCTCGCCCTCTGGCTGTGCGGTCTCACCTCCATCCTCTACCTCGACCGCGTGTGCATGTCGCAGGCCGTCGAGCCGATCCAGAAGGCGTTCGGCCTGTCGAACACCGACATCAGCTACGTGATGATGGCGTTCACCCTGGCCTACGGGCTGTTCGAGATCCCGGCCGGACGGATGGGAGATCGGTCGGGGTCGCGGGCGGTACTCACCCGAATCGTGGTCTGGTGGTCGGCGTTCACCGCGCTCACTGGGGCGACATGGGGGTTCGCCTCGCTGCTGGTGGTGCGGTTCCTGTTCGGGGCGGGGGAAGCGGGGGCGTTCCCAAACGCCATCCGAGTGATCGCCCGGTGGTATCCGCTGCGGGAGCGGGGACGGGTGCAAGGATTCATGCTGGCGGCGGCACAGCTCGGCGCGGTGGCCGCCCCGTTGGGCACGGCCTGGCTGATCAAGGTGGCCGGCTGGCGGTGGGCGTTCGCCCTGTTCGGCCTGATCGGTGTCGCGTGGGCGGTCGGGTTCTGGAAGTGGTTCCGGGACGACCCGGCGAACCACCCGAAGGTGAACGCCGCAGAGTTGGCCGTCATCCGCGACGACCAACCACCGCCGACCGCCGACCCCGGTCCGGTGCCGTGGCGGGCGGCGCTCACCAACCGTGGGGTGCTCGCCCTCTGCCTCGCCGTGGTGTGCGGGGCGTTTTACACGTACTTCTTCTACTCGTGGTTCCCGAAGTACCTGACCGCCGCCCGCGGGGTGGATAACTACGAGGCCGGCACGCTGGCGTCGGTGGTGCTGGCCGGCTCCGCGGTCGGGATGCTCCTTGGCGGGTGGCTGTCCGACCGCATCACGAAGCGGGCCGCGGACCCGGTGTCCGTCCGCCGGTGGCTGTGTGCCGGCTGCTTCCTCGTGGCGGCGGGGTGCATGTGGGTGGGCATCCGCTGCGACGAGCCGATGGCGCTGGCCGCCCTGTGGGGGCTGTCGTTCGGTGCCATGCACGTCACCATGCCGAACTGGTGGTCGGTGGTGGTGCCGCAGTGCGGGCGGCACGTCGGCACCCTGTCCGGGCTGATGAACGGGGCCGGGGTGATCGGCGCGCTGGCGTCGCAGTGGTTCGTCGGCGCGTGGTCCGACTTCATGGCCGCGGCGTTCTTCCGTGGGCGTGAACAGTGGGACGCCCTGTTCGACGTGTACGCCGCTGTTCTGGTGGTGGGGGCCGGCGCGTGGTGGTGGTACCAGTACCGGCCGATCAACGAGAACGACCGGAGTGAGCGACGTCAAGATTCGTCGGCGGGTTGAGCCTGGTATTCCGCCCACTGCCGGACGACGTCCACGAACGCCCTCCGCTTCGCCTCGAACTCGTCGCCGCTGCTGATCGCGACAATCGCCCGGTCGGCGGACATCCACTTCAAGATCCCTTCCGGGTCGCGCATCGACTGGGCGATTGCCGCGTCCGGTCGGGCTGTCGCCCCGAGGTGCAAAACCACCTGGACCCCGCCCCTCGGCCGGACGTTGATCGTCGCGAACCAGCCGTTCCGATAGAAGCTAACCGAGTTCCATTTGATCCCCTCAGTGATCGACGGGCCAGCCGCCAGAGCAGCGGCCCGGATCGCCTCGACGAGGGGCTTCACCGGTGGGGCCAGGGCTGTCAGATACGCGGCGACCGAGGCCGGGTCGTCATGTTCCGGAGCGGAAACACCGCCTTTCACCGTGGGTTTTCGGCTCTTTGCCATCTCGTCTCCTCCTGGAGTGGGTCGCTACCGTCCGCCGTAACGCCGCATCGCCTCCGGGTTCAGCTCGATACCGAGGCCGGGAGCGTCGGGCAAAGTGAGGAAGCCGTCGGCGTCGGGGCGGAACGGGGTGCGGATCAAGTCATCGACATACGGCGACGGGGTGAGGAACTCGACGTACTCGGCCACCGGCATCGCACACGCGAGTTGCACGTCCGCGGCCAACCCCACCGCCGTGTTCCACCCGTGCGGCACCCACCGTACGTTGCTCTCGTAGGCCGCCCACGCGATCCGCCACGCCTCCGTCAACCCCCCGCACTTGGTGCAGTCCGGCTGCACGATGTCCACCGCCTGCCGCTCGAACAGCGGGCGGAAGCTCTGCCGGCGGGTGAGCACCTCGCCGGTGGCGATGGGCACGGGCGAGTGGCGGCGGAGTTCGGCGAACCCGGCGATGTCATCCGGCGGCAGTGCCTCCTCAAACCACGTCACGTCGTACCCGGCCAGCATGTGGGCGGTGCGGAGCGCCCACTTGTACCCGTGCGGCCAGAACGCCTCGCTCCCGCCGGCGTCGATCATCAACTCCACGCCTGGGCCGACGGTCTCGCGGGCGGTGCGGACGAGCAACTCGTCAGCCTTCGCGTCCCCACGGCCGAACGGCTTCCAGCCGAGCTTGATCGCCTTGAACCCGCGGGCGACGGCCTCCTTCAACTTCTCACGCAAGGCTTCCGGCTCGGCGAACAGCAACGACCCATAAGGCTTGATGCGGGTGCGGTAGACGCCGCCGAGCAGTCGGGCGACGGGCTGGCCGGTGGCCTTGCCGAACAGATCCCACAGGGCGATGTCGATGCCACTGATGGCGTGTTCGACCGACCCGCCGCGGCCCTGCCAGAAGGTGTGCTGGCGGAGTTTCTCGCTCACCCGCGCCGGCTCGTCCGCCCGCTCACCGAGCAGCAGCGGCTTGAGCAGCTTCACCGCGGCGGCCACCAGCGCGCTGCTGGTGAACGTGCTGCCGACACCGACGTGATTCGTGTCGGTGACGACCTCCACGATGGTGTGGACGTCGTCTTCGGGGGTGAGTTCCTTCGCCCACCCGCCCTCGACGGTGCCGCCGGACAGACCCGTCAGACGGAGATCGACGATCTTCATGGCGACACCGGGGCGGGAATGCGGGGCGGTTATGGTACTCGCGGTGGGCGTTCCCCTGCGGGTAAAATTGCCCCACCCTCCCCGACGGGGACGGGTGTGGCGTGGCCGGTACCCTCTGTTGCGAACTGACCGGAATACCCCCACCCCGACGGGGAGGGGAGGGGAGGGGAGGGGAGGGGAGGGGTGGTTGGTGTGGGCGGCCGACCCGTGCCAGGTGACGGGGTCAAGGCGATCGCCATCGAAGGCAAGGCATGTCGGGCAGCCGACGGGGACACATTCTGCGGGTGCCTGCACCTGGTGAGCGCGTGGGCGACCGAGAGCGGGCTGACCCTGGGCCAGGAGGCGGTGGCCGACGGCAGCCATGAGATCACCGCCATCCCCGAACTGCTGAAGGTGCTCGACTTGAAGAAGGCGATCGTCTCCCTCGACGCGGCCGGGTGCCAGACCGAGATCGTGAATCCGATCCGCTCCCAGGGCGG
>JANNDF010000418.1:0-46125 GCA_031387445.1 Planctomycetia bacterium | reverse complement strand
TTCGGCCAGCAGTTGGTCGAACACGGCCGGGGTGATGCCGGTGAGTTGCCGGAACGTGCCCGGCGACCGACGCAGACGGGTGGTGTGGCTCATCCCCATAGCGTAGCGCCAAACCGGCTATCGTGCAGCGACTCTATTGTCGAAAGTCGGTGGTCGGCTGTCCGGCCGGTTCCTCCGAAGGGCTGACTGAAGAGGCGGGCGACGTGGGGTCAAAAAATTGACTCCAACGTGCTGGCCATGCTGCCGCGTGCGCTTTGTTGCAGACGGCGAGAGCGGGACGCGGGTGGGATAGAGGGTTCTGAGCCGCTTTCAGCCGGCATCGGTGCCGAACCATCCGTCCGCCGGCAAGGTGCGGCTGGTGAGGTGACTCCGGTGCTGTCATCGGCCGCGTTGACCCGCATCGGGAGGTGGGATAGACTGCCCCCACCGACGGCGTGCGAGAGGGGAGGTCTGTTGACGGTCCTGGCCCGAATCCTGATGCTGGTGGCGTGCGTGCCGCTGCTCCAACCCACCGGCTTTTGCGTGTGCAAAGCCCGTGGGTTCGGCGGGTCTTCACCTGTGCCGGTACGGGAGACGGTCGAGGTTCAGGCGCCCGCCCATTCGGCCGGCAAAAAGGCCGGTTGTACCTGCTCCGACTGTTCCCCGCCCGGTAAGGGCCGAACCACCACGACTCCCGCAGCCCCCACACCGCCCGTGCGTCCGTCGCCGACGGACGACCACCTGCCCGGCTGTCCGGCCTCGCCGGGGGCGGACAGCCTGAAGTGGGTCGATCCGTCGCCCCAACTCGTCACCGTTCTGGCGCTGCCCGCGCTCGTCACCCTGTTGACCGCGGAACCCACCCTGACCGTTCCGCCGGCGGTGCCCACGTCCGCGCGGTGGTCGTCTTCCCCGCCGCTCTACCTGTCGCACTGCTCGCTCGTCATTTAGCTACACGTCGCCTCCACCTCGCGCGCCTCTCCGTACTTCACACGGTGAATTGTCATGTCAGCACACGCCGAACGGCGGGGCCCGCTCCGCGCCGCCCTGGGTGCGATTCCCACTCTGCTCGTGCTGGCCGGCATCGGGGCGGTCGGCTGGTGGGGCCACACGAACGAGTGGAAGGTGCCCAAGTTCTCCGAGTTGAGTGGGGCGGTGAAGGAGCGGGACGACTGGTGCGGCGAGCACAACGTACCCGAGTCGCGGTGCGTCGAGTGCGACGATTCGCTCATGCCGAAGGCCGAGGCCCGCGGGTGGTGCAAGCTCCACGGGGTGCCGGAATGCGTGCTGTGCAACCCGGTGTTGGCGCAACTGACTCCCACCCCCGTCGTCACCGACTCCGACCGCGACCGGGCGAAGCGGGCGCTGGCGTTCGCCGACCGACCCGCGAACACCGCCAACTGCCAGAAGCACCACCGGCGGATTCAGTACGCCACCGCCGCGGACGCGAAGAAGGCCGGGGTGGAGACCGATCTGGTGTGGACGGCCCCGGCGGTGGAGTTCGTCGCCGCCCCCGGTGAGATCGGGTACGACCAGACGAAGGTGGCCCACCTGTCCGCCCGGTCACCGGGTAGCGTGTGGAAGGTGTTCAAGCACCTGGGCGACGAGGTGAAAGCCGGCGAACTGCTCGCCCTGGTGGACGCGGCGGAGGTGGGTAAGGCGAAGGCCGAACTGCTCCAGGCGGTCGCATCCCTGCGGACGCGGGAGCAGGTGGCGGCCGGATCGACCGGCGGGGTGGTGCCTGCCGCCAAACTGCGGGAGGCGGAGGCCGCGGTGGTGGAAGCCGAGATCCGGGTGGCGGCCGGGTGTCAGGCGCTCACCAACCTGGGTCTGCGGATCAAGGAGTCCGAGGTCAAGCCGCTCAGCGGCGAACAACTGCGGGCCACATTGCACCTGCTCGGCCTCCCGCTGGAAACGGTGAAGGACATCGACCTCAAGACGGCCCCGAACACCCTGCTGCCGCTCGTCGCCCCACTGGACGGGCGGGTGATGTCACGCGAGGTGGTGGCCGGCGAGGTGGTGGACACCGCCCGGCTGCTGTTCGAGGTGGTGGACACCCGCTCGCTCTGGCTGACGCTCGATTTGAAGGCGGAGGACGCCGGGCGGGTGAAGGTCGGGCCGAAGGACGGGCAGACGGTGCGGTTCCGGCCGGACGGCGGGACGGGGGAGTTGACCGCCAAGCTGACGTGGCGGAGTTCCCAGGCCGACCCGAAGACCCGCACGGTGAAGGTGCGGGCCGACCTCGCCGACCCGGATCAGAAGCTGGTGGCCAACACGTTCGGGGCGGGCCGGGTGATCCTCCGCGAAGAAGAGAAGGCCATCGCGGTGCCGAACGAGGCGGTCCAGTGGGACGGGTGCTGCCACGTCGTGTTCGTCCGCGACAAGGACTACCAGACCTCGGAGTACAAGGTGTTCCACGTCCGCAAGGTGCGGCTGGGCGTGCGGGGGGAGAAGACCACCGAGGTGATCGCCGGGGTGCTGCCGGGCGAGTTGGTGGTGACGAAGGGGAGCGGGCTGATGCTCAACGAACTGCTCCGCGGCGAGTTGGGCGAGGGCTGTGCCTGCTGTCACCCGAAGTAACCCCGAAGTGAGTTTCACCTGTGCTGAACGCGGTCATCGACTTCTCGCTCCGCTACCGCTGGCTGGTTATCGTCGGGGCCGTCGCCCTGGCGGTGGCCGGCGGGCTGTCGATGCGCCAACTTGACATCGACGCCTTCCCGGACACCACCCCGGTGCAGGTGCAGGTGAACACCGTGGCCCCCGCCCTCGGCCCGGCGGAGGTGGAGCAGCAGATCACCATCCCCGTCGAGCAGGCGCTGGCCGGGCTGCCGAAAGTGACCACCCTGCGGTCGGTGTCCAAGTTCGGGCTGTCCCAGGTGGTGCTGGTGTTCGCCGACGGCACCGACATCTACTTCGCCCGCCAACTGGTGACGGAGCGGCTGGCGGCGGTGAAGATGCCGGACGGCCTGGACCGCCCGAAGATGGGGCCGGTGAGTACCGGGTTGGGCGAAGTGTACCACTACGTCATCACCGGCAAGGGCGACGACGTGACCGAACTCCGCACCGTCCACGACTGGGTCGTGCGGCCCCAGATGCGGGCGGTGCCGGGGGTGGCCGAGGTGAACTCGTGGGGCGGGTACGAGCGGCAGTACCAGGTCCGCATCGACCCGTCGAAGGTGGCCAAGTACGGCCTCACGTTCGACCGGGTGACGGCCGCCGTGCGGGAGAACAACCAGAACGTCGGCGGGGGCGTGATCGACCGCGGGAGCGGGTCGCTGCTCGTCGCCGGGGTGGGCCGCACCACCACCCTCGACCAGATCAGGGCCATCCAGATCGCCGTCCAGGACGGGGTGCCGGTGCTGCTCGGCGACGTGGCCGAGGTGAAGATCGGGTCCGAGGTGCGGCGGGGGGCGGTCACGGCGGACGGCAAGGGCGAGGTCGTCCTCGGGCTGGGGTTCATGACGATGGGTGAGAACTCCCACGAGGTGACGTGGGGGATGAAGAACAAGCTGGACGAGGTGCGGCCGTCCCTGCCGCCGGGGGTGAAGGCCGAGCCGGTGTACGACCGCACCGAGTTGATCGACCACGTCATCGACACGGTGAAAGCCAACTTGTTCGAGGCCGGGCTGCTGGTGGTGGCGGTGCTGTTCCTGTTCCTGGGTAACCTGCGGGCGGCGTTCATCGTGGCCCTCGCCATCCCGCTGTCCATGCTGTTCGCGTTCGCCGGCATGCTGCGGTTCGGGGTGGCGGCCAGCCTGCTGTCGCTCGGGGCCATCGACTTCGGCATGGTGGTGGACTCGTCGGTGGTGATGGTCGAGAACTGCGTCCGCCACCTGAGTCACGGGGAGGCCGAGAAGCGGGGCAAACTGGCCGTCATCCGGGATGCGGCGGTGGAGGTGCGGAAGCCCACCCTGTTCGGCGAACTCATCATCCTCATCGTGTACCTGCCCATCCTCACACTCGAAGGGATCGAGGGGAAACTGTTCCGCCCGATGGCGCTCACCGTCATCTTCGCCCTGCTCGGCTCGATGATCCTGTCCATGACGCTCATGCCGGCGCTGGCCAGTCTGCTGCTGCCGAAGCGGGTGTCGGAGCGGGAGCCGTTCCTCATCCGGGCGGTCAAGTGGGTGTACGTCCCGGTGCTCAAGCTCACCATGCGACACAAGCTGGCGGTGCTGCTGTTCGGGGCGCTGGTGCTGGCGATCACGTTCGGGGTGATGGCCCCGCCGCTGTGGAAGGACGCGGTGTTCGTCCCCAAGCTGTCGGAGGGGGCGATCACCCTGGGCACGGTGCGGCTGGCCGGCACCAGCCTCGCCGATTCGGTGGAAGCGAACACCAACGTGGAGAAGGCCCTGCTCGCCGCCTTCCCGAACGAGATCAACCACGTCTGGAGCCGGGCCGGGACCGCGGAGGTGGCCACCGACCCGATGGGGGTGGAACTGACCGACATCTTCATCACCCTCAAGCCGCGGGCGAAGTGGAAGCGGGCGAAGACCCAGGAGGAGTTGACCTCGCTCATTCAGAAGGAGTTGCGCACCGTCCAGGGGCTGAAGTTCGCGTTCGCCCAGCCCATCGAGATGCGGATCAACGAGATGACCGCCGGCACCCGTTCCGACTTCACCGTCAAGCTGTTCGGCGACGACCTGGACGAACTGGCGAAGAAGGCGGCCGAAATCGAGAAGGTGATGAAAACCGTCCACGGGGCGGTGGACGTGGCGGCCGAGCAGGTGACGGGCCAACCGGTGTTGCAGGTGAAGGTGAAGCAAGACCAACTGGCCAGGTACGGCATCCCGGCCCGCGCCGTGCTCGACCTGGTCGAGAGCATCGGGTCGAAGCCGATGGGCGAGGTGGTGGACGGCCAGTTCCGCTTCCCGCTGGTGGTGCGGCTGCCGGACGAGTGGCGGGGCAGCCCGGAGGCGGTCGGCTCGATCCAACTGCCGACCGCGACGGGCGAGCGGGTGCCGCTGTCGCGGGTGGCCGACATCCGGGTGATCGAGGGGCCGTCCACCATCACCCGCGAGTGGGGCCAGCGGCGGGTCGCCATCACCTGCAACGTGCGGGACCGCAACCTGGGCGGGTTCGTGGCCGAAGTGCAGGACAGGATCAAGGCCGACATCACCCTGCCGCCGGGCCGCTACCACCTCGGCTACGGCGGCCAATTCGAGCACCTGGAACGTGCCCGCACCCGCCTGCTCATCGTGGTGCCGGTCGCCCTCGTGCTCATCTTCCTGCTCCTGTACGCCACCTACCGGAACATTCCGGACACGCTGCGGGTGTTCACGGGGGTGCCGTTCGCGTGGGTCGGCGGCATCATCGCCCTGTGGGTGCGGGACATGCCGTTTTCCATCCCGGCGGGCATCGGGTTCATCGCCCTGTCCGGGGTGGCGGTGTTGGACGACATGATCCTGGTGAGCTACGTCCGCGACCTCCAGCGGAAGGGGCGGACGCTGGAACGGGCGGTGGAGGAGGCCGCGATCACCCGGTTGCGGCCGGTGCTGATGACCACCCTGGTGGCGTCACTCGGGTTCCTGCCGATGGCGTTCTCGACCGGCACGGGGGCGGAGGTGCAGCGGCCCCTGGCGACGGTGGTGATCGGCGGCGTGATCTCGGCGATGGTCATGTCGCTGCTCGTGTTGCGGGTGCTGTTCGTCGTGTTCCGGTCTCCCTTCCGGAACACCTCACCCGCGGTCGGTGGGGGCCAGCCGCCCGAAGTGGCCCAGGAGACGGTTCCCGCCCGGTGACGGGCGTTCATTCCCAGGAGAGTTCCGATGAAGGCGACGTGGATGTGCGCGGCCCTGCTGGTGGGGGCGTTGGTGGTGGCCGGGTGCGGCCCGCAGGCGGCCCCGACGACGGGCGACGGGAAGGTGGCGAAGGCGACCGCGAAGTCGCCGCCGACGGACCCGTCGGACGAGGACGGCGGCGAGTGGTGCAACCCGCACGGCATCGCCGAGGAGGAGTGCAGCATGTGCAGCAAGGCGGTGGCGAAGAAGTTCAAGGCGGCCAACGACTGGTGCGACACGCACAACCGGGCGAAGAGCCAGTGCTTCATCTGCGACCCGGAACTGATGGAGAAGGCAAAGGTGGCGTACAAGGCGAAGTACGGCAAGGAGATGCCCACCCCGAAGGGGAACATGCCGGAGAAGAAGTAACTCGCTGGTAGAAGTTGCCCCGCCGCTCGCCGGGCGGGGTGACTTCACCGCAGGCAAGACATTTGGGCAAGTTGTGCCGGTCCTGCCGACGAAAATGGAGAGACTCTCCGGCCGGTCGCTCCTGACCCGGCCTTTCCGAAGTGGCCGAGTTGCCCGACGCCACCGGCGAGTCGCGAGCTTGCACGCCCGCCGACTCATCCCGTGTCCGCTGCCGGCCGTCGCATGACCAACCCCCAGTGCCACGAGCAGCAGCCCAGAGACTTGTACCCCACGAACTCGAACCCGGCCTCCTCCGCCCACCCGCGGCACTGCTCGGCGGTCGGGCGGATGTCGGGTGACGGCCCGCGGGGGGTGGGCAAATCGGTCCGCCAGTGGATGACGCCGGCCAGCCCGCCAGGGGTCAGCGCACGGTGCGCTTCCCGGAGCAGCCCGACCGGATTCTCGATGTGCAGGATGTTGAACAGCATGGCGTAGCCAACGCTGCCGTCCGGCCGCCCGCACCCGTCGGCCACGAAGTCTCTGACCGCGGCGACGATATTCGGCAGACCCGCAGCGGTCGCCCGGCGGTTCGTCTCGGCCACCAACTCGGGTTCGATGTCCAGGGCGAAGACAGTGCCGGTGACGGCTTGAGCCGCCGGGACGGTGAACAGTCCGTACCCGCACCCGAACTCGACCACCTCGCACGGACCCGTGCAGTCGAGCCGCTCCAGGATTCACCCTGGGTTGAAAAAGGTTCGCCAGCACTCCTCTTCGGGCATCCCACTCTCTCGCCCTTTCATGCTGCTTCCTTCTCATTTGGTTGGGGTGCCAGGATGATCTCCCCGGTCAGGGTGCGGGCGACCGGGCACCGGCTGACCGCCTCCCGGACGCGGGCCGATTGCGCGCCGGTGAGCGGCCCGTCGAGCGTCAGCGCGTAGTAGAGCGTGACGGCCCCCGGCACCGAGCGGTCGATCCGCACCTCGCACCTCGCCGCGTGCAACGGGAGGGTGTGCTCGACGGCGTACATCTGGGCGGTCATCGTCAGGCAGGTAGCGAGAGCGGCCTCCAACAGTTCGTGCGGCCCGAACCCCTGGCCTGCCCCGCCCTTCTCAACCGGCACGTCGGCGACCGCATCGAACGTGCCGTTGGTGAACGCCGTCTGGTACGGCACGTCGAGGCTGGAAACGCGGATCATCGGTCCTCCCACTGTCGGACGGAACTGGCGATTACTTCTTCTTGTTCCGGGGGTCGTCGTCGGCGTTGACGTACTCGATCTTCCACGGCCCGTCGCCGTGGAACTGCACCACCGTCTCCCCCTTCACCCAGACGTAGTGCTTCATGCCCGCCGGCCACGTCCCGTAGGTGCCCGCCGGCAGTTCCTCGCCTTTCGTCTGATCGAACTTCTCCCCCATGCCCAGGTTGAACGTCCCGGAGTTGACCGTCACCCGCTCCGCCTTCGGGTGGGTGTGCGTGGGGATGCGGTATCCGTCCGGCACCTTCACACGGAAGACGAACGGCCCCTCTTTGGCCGGGTCGCCTTCGAGGACGGCGATCTTGGCACCGGGCGGGAGCGACGGCGGACCGTCCTGCCACTTCAGGTCGTCCGGCCGGTGGATCGCCGAGGCGTCGTGCTTCTTCTCCTTCTCGTGTCCGGCCGAGAAGGGGGAGAGGGCCAGTAGCGAGACCGCGATGGCCGATCCGGTGGTGGTTCGCATCTTCGTCGCCGCTCCGGGTGATGGGACCGTCCGGGGCAGCATACCTGGGGGCAGGACCGGACGTGAGCGAGCTTCGCTGATGGGGTCGGGGGCGGTCATAAGCGGCGCTTATGACGGGTGAGACGGGATCGGATGGGATTCGAGGTAGTTCAGGAACAGACGGGCGGGCGGGGACAGTACGCGGCGGCGGTCCTGCACGAGGTACATGTCGCGGTTGATGCACAGGTCGGCCAGCGGACGCGCCACCAATCGCCCGGCGTCGTGGTCGGGGTCGATGGCGTACTCAGACAGAACCGCCACCCCAACACCCAGCCGGATGGCGTCGCGGATGGCCTCGTTGCTCCCCAGTTCGAGCACCACCCGAAGGTCGGAAACTGACCGACCGGCGCGCACCAACGCCTGCTCGAAGCAGTGCCGCGACCCCGACCCGGCCTCCCGTATGACCAGAGGATGTTCGGCCAGTTGGTCTGCCGTCACCGTCGCGGAACGGGCGAGAGGGTGGCCAGTGGGAGCGATCAGCACCAGCCGGTCGCTGGTCAGGTAGCGGAACTCCAGGTGCGGGCGGTCCACCTTCCGCCCGACCAGCCCCACGCTCACCTCACCCCGCTCCACCTGGGCGGTGACGACCAGGCTGTCGCTCACGGCGGCCCTCACACGCACATGCGGGTGTTGACGACCGAACCCGGCGAGCAGGGTCGGCAGTAGGTGCTCACCGGGAACGGAACTGGCGGCGATATCGAGGTCGCCGGCGAGCGGCGGGCCGTGGCCCGTCACTTCCCGCCAGGCTTCCCGGAGGAGGGCATCGATCTTTTGGGCATAGGCGTACAACGTCCGCCCGGCCTCGCTCACCACCACCCGCCCAGCACGGCGGTCGAACAGGCTGACATTCAGCGCCCGCTCCAGCAACTGGATGCGCTGGCTGACCGCCGCCTGTGTCAGCCCCATCGCCTTCGCCGCGGCGGTGAAACTACTCAACTCGGCTGCTTTCGAGAAGGTGCTCAGGTACGGGAGAGGCGGGGTTTCGGCGTACACGTCGCACCGCCGGCTCGGAAAGCCATGGCACAGCAGGCTGATCGTGACCGGCAGAATCGGTCCGGTCACTCGATCACATTGTATTCGCCCGGCCGAACAGCCCACCACGGCACCATCTTTCGCTTGCAGGCAACGGCGTTCCGTGCAGTAGCTCGATCAACTTCATTTGACGCCGGCGGTAACAGCCGGTGGTGTTCCGGTGGCGGCGAGCAGGCGGAGTTGGGCGCGGTTGTGGTCCATGATCGCCCCCAGGTAGTTCTGACGGGCGGTGTTCAGCGCCTGGATCGCTTGCAGCGGGCGGAGGGCGTCGAACAGGTTGTTCGCCCCGACCACGTTCTGTGTGCCCGACTTGTTGATGCGGTACAACTCGGTCGCCTCCTTCACCGCCTCTTCCGCCGGGGCGATGGCCTCGAACTTGGCGGCGGCGGTCTGGGCGGCTTCCACCACCTCGGCGGCGGCACGGGCCTGAGCTTCGGCCAGTTGGTAGCGGACCTGATCCGCCGCGGCCCGCCGCTCGGCCACCCCCGCCCGGTTGCCGAACCCCAGGTTCCGCACTTCCCAGAACAGTTGCACGCTCAGGGCGTTGCGGGCACCGAAGTCGGCGAGGTCGTCGTTCAGCCCGCCGCCGAAGCTCCCCATCTGATTCTGCACCGACACCTTCGGGATGAACGGCTCCCGCTGGGCCTGCTTCACCCGCGCCCACGCCGCGGCGATGGCCTCCCGCCCGGCGGCGAGGTCGGGGCGGGTTTCCAGGGCGGTCGCGAGCAGGTCGTCGAGGGTGCGGGACGGGTCGACGAGGGTGATCGGGGCGACGGCGAGGTCGGCCGGTACCAGCTTCACGTTGGGCTGAAGGAAGAGCATCCGGCCGAGGCGGGCGCTGATGGCGGAGGCGCGGGCTTCAAGGTCGAGTCGCTCGGTGCGGCGGAACAGCACCTCCGTCCTCGCCCGTTGCACGTCGCCGGCGGTGCGGTCGAGTTTCGCGTCCTTCGCACTCTCGGCCGCCTTCAACATCTCTTCGGCCCGCGACAGCGTCTCGGCGGTGATCTCCCGCAGGGCGTACAGTTGCACCAGGTCGAGGTAGGCGGCGGCGGCCTCCTGCTCGGCGGTGATGGTGGTGGCCACCTCCGTGAACTGCGCCGCCGCCCGTACCCGGCGGGCGACGAGCGGGCCGTACAGCGCCTCCGCCAGATCAAGGGTGAGGGTCGGTCCGCCGCCGTAGAACAGGTTCGCCCGCGACACCCCGAACACGTTCCCGGCCTGGTTCTGCGTCTGCCCGTCGAAGCGGTTGTAGGCGGTGCCGAAGGAGAGGTTGGGCAACCATTGCACTTCCGCCCGTTGCACCCGTGCCTCGGCCTCAGCCACCCGCGCGCGGGCCAGCCCGACGGTCGGGCTGTTCGGGGACACCAGCCGTAACACCGTGGCGAGATCGATGGGGTGCGTCTCGACTTGGGCGTAAGCCGGACGGAGCGGTGATGTCGTCGGGGGCACGGCGGACGGGACCGGCGGTTCGACCGCGGACGCCAGCGTCAGGGGGGCGTCCGCAGCGGTCTTCGGGGCGGGCGTTCTGACGACGGGCTTGGCGGCGACGGGCAGGTTGGTGGGCGAGTACCAGCGGGACGGTGAGGCGGCGGGGTCGATCTCGGGGGATGTGGTCGCGCACCCGGCCACGGTCAGCCCGACGGCCGGCAACCAAACGAGCCGGCGGATCAATCGGTTCGACATTCCGGGCCTCCGTGCCCTGGGGAAACATCACCACTCGCCCGGTGCGACACCCACGGTCGTCCCGTCGCCGATCTCCAGTTGGCGGGCGGCCACCACCTGCTCCGCGCCGGTCAACTCGGTCAGCGTCTCACGGGTGCTGCCGTCCGCGGCGGTCTGCTTCTTCACCACCGCCACCCGCACCGTCTTCCCGTCGTTCACCTGCACTTTCACCGGCACCTGCTTCGTCTTGCCGTCCTCCACCAGAAGCAGGTAACTGGTGCCGCTCCGGGAGTACACGGCGGTGGAGGGCAGTACGAACGACTGGCCGTATCCGCCGACCCTTAGCCGCATGGTGCCGGTCATGCCGGGGAGCAGTTTGCCGGCCGTGTGCCCGGCGGCGAACGCCCGCGCCGGCAGCGGGTCGGACGCCCCCTTCGGGTTGCTCAACTTGCCGGCGGTGGACATTCGCTGGTAGCCGGCGTCGTCGCCGTTGAAGAGATCCACTTCCACCCGCATGGTGCGGTCGGCGTTCTGCACGCTCGGCGCGAACCGGGTGACGACTGCGGGGATGGTGACGCCTGACAGTCCGTCCACCCGCACCTCAGCCGGCGTGTCGGCCGCCACCAGCGAGGCGAAAGCGTCGGGGAAGCGGGCGGCGATTGTCACCACATCGACGCGGGCCAGGGAGATCAGCACCTCACTGTTCCCCGTGGTGGCGTTCTGCACGAACGACCCCGGATCGACGCCGCGGCGGACCACCACCCCGTCGAACGGGGCGACCACTCGGGCGTAGTCGGCCACCGCCTTCGCCTTGTCCAAATCCGTACGAGCGCCGTCGATGAGCGCTTTCTTGAGGTCAATATCGGCCTCCGCCCCCTCCACCTTTGACTCAGACTCGGCAAAATCGGCACGGGCGCGTTCCACGTTCGCGTTCGCCGCCGTCACCGCCGCCTCGCTCGCCAGGTAGTCACGCTCTTCCTCTTCCACCACGCTGCCCACCACGTCCCCCTTCTTGGCGAGCGCCGCGAACCGCTCGAACCGCCGCTTCTTCAGGTCGCGGGTGGCGCTGACGGCCAGTACGTCCGCCTCCCGCTGCTTGATGGTGGCGGCCGACACCTTCACCGCCGCGTTCGCGTCCTTCAGCTTCGCCTCCGACACCTTCAACTCCTTCTCCCGCTGCACGATCATCGCCTCCCCGCGGGCCACGTCTTGCACCAACTCCGGCACGTCGATCTCCACCAGCACCTCCCCCTGCTTCACCTGATCGCCGATGTCGTGGCGGACGGCCTTTACCAGTCCGCTCGCACGCGCCCGCAGGTCGGCCCGGTAGTACGGCTCGACCACCGCCAACTGATCGACGGTGATGGGCACGCTCGCCGCCGCCTTCGGGCGGATCACCTTTGCCGTCAACTCGCCCGACGAACCGCCGTGAGCAGCTTGGGCGTGCTTGGTCGGGTGCTCGAACGGCGACGGGATAACACCGGCGACCACCCCGGCCACGACACCCGCGCCGACGACGACGGCCAGGGCGAGTGCGATCACCCACCGCCACCGCCATTTCTTCCGCAGCGGCCGGGGGTCGGTGTGTGGGTGGTGGTGGTGATGGTGGTGGGCGTTCGGCCGGGCGTGGGCGTGCGCGTCCGAGTGGGCGTGGGGGACAGTCATTGGGGGCAGTCTCCGGGGAAGGTCACACGGCCGGGGTGAGCGGAACGGGGTCGTGGTCGGTGGACGGCGGCACATCGTCGGCAGGCGGGGCGTCGGTGGCGGGCTGATCGCGGATGAGCAGGGTGAACAGGATGGGCACCACAAACAGCGTCAAGGCGGTCGCCGTGACCAACCCGCCGACGACGGCACGGGCGAGCGGGGTGAGCGATTCGCTCCCGCGGCCCAACCCCAGTGCCATCGGCAACAGGTCGAGGAACGTGGCCAGGAAGGTCATCAGGATCGGGCGGAAGCGGGTCGTCGCGGCTTCGGTCACGGCCGCCCGCACTCGCTTGCCGTGCTTCCGCAGATGGTTGGCGAAGTCGATGAGCAGCACCCCTTGCGACACCACGATGCCGACCAGGAAGATCACCCCCATCTCGGACTGCACGTTCAGGCTGGTGCGGGTGGCCCACAAGATGCCCAGCACCCCGATCAGGCCGAGCGGAACCGCCGCCAGGATGATGAGCGGCTGGACGAACGACCGCATGAGCGGCACCATCAGTAGGTACACCAGCACGGCGGCCAGCGCCAGCCCGACGCCCAGGCTCTGCGCCGACTCGGTCATGCGGGCGTACTCCCCCTTCATCTCGATCTTCACCCCCGGCGGCAGATCGGCCCGGATCGGGGCGACGGCCCGGTCGATGTCGGCCGCCACGCTGCCGATGTCGCGGTTCTCGGTGTTCACCAGCACGTCCACGATCCGCTTCAACCCGACGTGGTTGAACTCCACCGCCTGCGTGGTGTCGCGGATGGTGACGAGCGAACTGAGCCGCACGGGTTCCTTTTGGCTTGTGCCGGTGGCAATGATGCTGGACAGGTCGGACAGCAGGAAGTTCGGGTCGTCGGGGTACTGGACGGCGATGAAGTACTGGTTGCCGCTCTTCGGGTCGATCCAGAAGTTGCGGGTGAGGGCGATGCTGCTGTTCATCGCCGTCACCACTTGCATCACCACGTCGCGGGCGGACAGGCCGACGCTCGCCGCCTTGTCGCGGTTCACGTCCAGTACCAGATAGGGCGCGTCGTTCCGCTGAAGCACCCGCACGTCGGCCGCACCGGGCACCCCCCGCACCGCCTCTTTCACCTTCCGGGCGGCTGCAAACTTCTGGTCCGGGGTGCCGCCGGTGATTTGCAAGTCGATGGGCGAACTGGCCCCGAAGTTGAGCGCCGCCGACACCATCCCGCCGGTGTCGAAGCTGAACTCCAGGTCGGCGAACCGCGGGTCGGCGGTCAACTTCTTCCGGAGTTCGACGGCGTACTGCTGGGCGGACTTCTTCCGCTCCGGGGTGAGTTGCAGGCGGATGACGGTGTCCTGCTGGCCGGCGTTCGCCGAATACGCGGCGCTCCAGTCGTTGTTCAGCCCGATCTCGGAGACGACCGTTGTCAACTCATCGCCCGGAATGCCACCTTTCTCCGGGTGGTCGGGGGCGAGTAGCAGTTCCTTCTCCACGTCCGCGATCAGCCGCTCGGTGGCGTCCAACCGCAAGTGCGACGGTGCCCGCACCTGGAGGGAGATCTGCCCGGCGTCCACCTGCGGGAAGTACTCCTGGCCGATGAACCGGAGCAGGAAGAGCGAGCTGACGAACAGCAGGCCGATGCCGCCGAGCACCCGGAACCGCCGGCCGAGCGCCCACTCCAGCATCGCCGCGTACCGCCCGGTGACCCACTTCAGCCCGCCGTCGATCCGCCCGTAGGCGCGGGCGAACACGCCCGGCGAGTGGCCGGCGTGCCCGTGGCCGTGCGGCTTGAGCATCTTCGAGCAGAGGGCGGGCACGAACGTGAAGCTCAGCACCAGCGAGAAGATCATGGCGAAGCCGACCGCCAGCGTGAGCGGCTTGAACAGGAACCCGCCGACGCCCGGCGTGAGGGCGACCGGGCAGAGCACGATGATGAGGGCGAGGGTGGCCACCACCACCGGCAGGGTGAGCTCGGCGGTGCCGTCGAGCGCCGCCTGAAACGGCGACTTGCCCATCCGCAGGTGCCGCTCGATGTTCTCCAGCACCACAATGGCGTTGTCCACGAGCGGGCCGATGGCCAGGAACAGCCCGCCCAGGGTCATCACGTTGATGCTGTTCCCGGTCGCCTTCAGGCCGATGATCGCCCCCAGGATGGAAAGCGGCAGGGCGAGGGTGGCGATGACCGTCATCTTCCAGTCGCCCAGGAAGAGGAGGATCATGATCGACACCAGGATGGCCCCGACGATGCCTTCGTGAACGAGGCTCTCGATGGCCACCCGCACGTAGTCCGTCTGGTCAATGACGAAGTCCAGCTTCACCGGCTCCTTCTTCTCCCCGTCGCCGGTGTCGGCGTTCAGTTCGGCCTCGATGTCCGGGATGATCGCCCGCACCCCGTCGGCCACTGCCAGTGTGCTCGCCCCCTGCTGGCGGTAGATGGGCACGTACACCTGCGGCTTGCCGTTCACCCGCACCCGCGACTTCTGAATCACCGCGTCGTCCTGGGCGGTGGCCACGTCGCTCAGCAGGATGTGCCGGTCGCCGTCGAACACCAGCGGCAGGTCGTTGATGTCCTGCACCGTCCGCGTCATCGCGTTCGTGTCGAGGGCGATCTGACTGTCGCCGATGTACGCCACCCCCGGCGAGGCCATGAAGTTGCCCTGGTCGAGCGCCCGCACCACGTCCACCGGCGACAACTTCATCGCCTCCAGCTTCTGCCGGTCCAGGTAGACCATCACCCGCCGGTCCTTCCCGCCCACCACCACCGGGGCGACGCACCCCCGCACCCCGCCCAACCGGTTCCGCACCTCCACCCGCGCCAGGTCTTTCACCACCTGCTCTTTCTCCCCCGGCCGCGACACGGTGAGGATGCCCACCGGCAGGGTGCCCGTCGGGTCGAACGGGGTGGTGACGGGCGGGAGGGTGTTCGTCGGCAGGTACGGCATGGCCGCGCCGGTGAGCGAGTTGGTTTGCGTGAGTGCCGAGTTGGGGTCCACGTCGTCCTGGAAGTAGAGCTTCACCACGCTCACCCCGGCGACCGACCGCGACTCGACCGACTGCACCCCGGCCGACTGGTTTACCCACCGCTCCACCCGGTCGGTGATGGTCCGCTCGATGCTCCGCGCCGGCATGCCGTTGTAATACGTCAGCACCTGCACCGCCGGCGTCTTGAACGCCGGCAGGATGTCCACCGGGATGGACACAATAGCCACCGAGCCGAGGATGCAGATGAACAGGGCGAGGACGATCACCCCGTAGGTGTTGTTCAACGCCAAGCGGATCAACCCCATTCTCAACCCCCGGTGCGGTGCGCGCGGACTGCCCCACCCCCACTAGTACCAGGGGGGGCCGCGGAGTTAAACCGAAATGTTCGGCCGGGGCACTGACGACGGCCCGGTGAAGAGAAGCCCGAGCAACCCCAAAGACCGCCCGCATGAACATGCGGCCAATGCCCCGCCCGCTCATTGGGCGAAGACAGAGCCACTGCCCGGAGCGCCACCTTGCTGCGAGTTGCGGGGGTGAGGCGTGGTTGGGTGGAAGGGTGTCACGTCTGATTGCGGTGACTCCAACGCCGTGCGGCGGTCCTCGATTGTTGACGCCCGTCAACGCCGATTCAATCCGCCCCCGCCATCGAGCACGGGGGAAACGACCTGAGCGGCCACCGCGCCCTCAATCTCACCGATGTTTCAATCCGCCCCCGCCATCGAGCACGGGGGAAACGGCGAATGTTGGCGATAAAGTGACTCCGACAGCGTACTTCACCACCGCCCGCCCGTACGCGTCCAGGGCGGCCGGGACGAGCGGATCGGCAATGGCCGGGTAGGCGTCGGTATTCACTTCGACCGCCGGCCCTTCGGATCGTCGGGCCGAGCTGCAGAAGTACTGCTGGATGAGTGGCACCAGGCGGTTCGGCACCTCGTAACCGCCATCCTTCCGCACCCACAGGGGGACCCGCCGCCGAACGATCCGCAGGGTCCTCGGGTCGTCGAAGTGCTCGATCGTGTGCAGTCGGTTGAGCAGTTCGGCCGGCAGCTCGTCGAACCGCTCGACATGCAGTACGGCGTCGAACGACGTGGCGAGCAGCGGGTCGCCGGCCGGGTGGAGGCCGAACTGCCGGTGTAACTCGGCCTGGCGGGTGCGGGCGCCGCGATAGAGCAACGGGTTCATCGGGTGAACTCGGTGGAGTGAGGGATCACGCCCCGGCCTTCTTCAAGGCCTCGGCCGCCGCGTCGGCGGCCTTTCGCCGGGCCGACGGGGTGCGGACCAACGGGGCGACGGTCGGTTCGGTCGGGGCGGACAGCGCGGTGACGAAACGTTCAATCGCTTGCTTGGTGGTGAACACCCGCGATCCGGCGCGCAGGCTCTCCAGGCGGACGACTCCGGTGGGTGTGCTGACGCCCTGGATCGTCCAGCGGTAGACGGTGCTCGGGTTCACGCGGTGGGCGCCGCGTGAGCCGGGGAACAGCTTCCCGGCGGCGGCGAGCGAGATCACGTCTTCGGTCAGCAGGTCGGCGGTGGTCATGACGCCCTCCGGTGCACAGGTTGGGTGGGGACACCGGCCATGAGACTGCACGCACGCCCTCGTGTCACGGGG
This sequence comes from Planctomycetia bacterium, assembly GCA_031387445.1. Taxonomy (GTDB): domain Bacteria; phylum Planctomycetota; class Planctomycetia; order Gemmatales; family Gemmataceae; genus JALHQU01. The sequence continues at coordinate 29,324 of JANNDF010000418.1, read as the reverse complement.
CGGGCAGGGGGCGTCAGGGGGCGGGCAGGAGGGACGGGCAGGAGGGACGGGCAGTCGGGTAGGTGACGGGCGGACGCAGGGGCAAGCCGACATCGGTCTGGCGGCGGGGCGGTGAGGTGGCCGCGCGAGGTGATCCAACCGCCTGAGTCGCCGAGGGTCGTGTGCCCGAGCAAGCACCCCACTGGATGCCGCTGCCGGCGGAGAAGCGCCGTTGAGCCGCCGACCGATCGACCGCAACCGCGAACTGATCGATCAGCGGCCGGGCGTTCTTCTTTTCGACGAACTCTTCGCGTTCTGCTTGGGAGTTCGTGCCTTCTTGACCAGTGATGCCCAGGACACCTCCGTCCCGCCACGCGCCGAGCCGAAGCGGATGTGCTTCATCCCGTCGTTCAGCCGGGCCAGCGTGTCCTTGGCCGCCGACACATTCCCGGGGAATGGCGACGGGATTTTGTGCGGCCACCCTTCGGCATCGAACGCGTCGAGCAGCGTGCGGAGGTTCGTCGCCCCGGCGGCCACCCAGCGGGCCACCCACCGACCGTACTTCAGCACCCCGGCGTCCTTGTCCCAGTGAGGAACTACCGCCGGCGGGCGGGGCTTCGGCTTGGGGAGTTGGTCGAGCAGCGGGAGCAGTTGCTGCAACACGTCCCAATCGATCACCCACACCCAATTCGCCGGCGGCACGGGTCGTCGAGCGGCTTCCGTCAGCGCGGCGACCGGGTTGTCGTCCTCCACGTCGCCGGACAGCAGTCCGTGCACGACCGAGGCCAGTTCCCCGGCCACAGCCAGACCGGGTACGAGGGTGGCGCTGGTGTGCCAGGTGGCGGGCAGGAAGCCGGCTGCCTGGAGCCGGCGGGCGTTCGTCGCCGCATGCCCCAGCAGAGTCTGAGCGGACCGGTCGGTGCCCCTGAGTTCCGCCCCGTCCGGCTTAAACCAGGCGTTCACCTGGTCGGCCCGTAGGAAGTCGGGATCGTTGAGCCACCGCGCCTGGATCAGGCACTTCGCCAGTCCGCGGACGAGCAGGCGGACCTCGCCAGCGTCCCACGGGCAGTCAATCCAGTTGTCGTTGTCGACCATGGTGTCACTCCGAGTGAGCTCTCAGTGTAGCGCGACGGTACGACGGGCGCTACCCTTTGCCAGCGGGGCACGTTCGTCGGCGGGCGTCCCCTCAGTGAAGCGCGACCGCGCTACCGGGCACCACACCCGGGGAGGGGCCGTGGAGCGGTCACCGCCGGCCCTCCGTCACGGCCTGCCAGGTGCGACCGTCACCCGGCGACCCGCCCGCGGCACACCTGCCCGAAGCTCCGCCGGTTGTCAACGGCGGTTCAGTTCGTCTTGCGGGCTTCTTCCTCGCGAACGCGGTCTCGACAGCCGGTTCGGGCGACCGGGCTGACCACCAATCCTGGTGAGACGTCGGGGTGAAGGTGCCCATCCGCTCGTCCGTCCGAACCGTCGCTACCGGCTGGGTGTCCGGACTCTTCCCCTCCGACCGCGAACGGACCTGTCGGGCGGGCGGGGCCGGCCGTACAATTCATGGAGTAGGCTCATCTCACCCAGACGCACGGACTGCCGGCATGCGGAGTGACCGCCATCCTGACCGCCATTTCAGCGAAGACCGTGTACGACCGACTCCGTGAGGTGGGGTTCACCAAGCCCTACGTCCGCAAGGTGGCCGCGCTCCCGTCGTGGTGGGACGACGCCCTCTGGGACGACGCGGCCAGCCGGGCCGTCGGGCTGATGCACCTGTCGCGGCACCTCGGCATCGACATCACCACACTCCAGGACCCGGCCGCCACCCTGCGGCTACAGGACTTCGGGGTGTGCAAGTACAAGAAACAGTCCGGCACCACCGACGACGAGTTGCTCCTCACCCGCGTCATCGCCACCCGCGCCGCCCAGTTGGCCGCCGCCGCGATGGACCGCCCGTACCTGCCCGTCCCGCCGGCGTCCGCCCTCCGCGGGGCGATCCTCGAAGCCGCCCCGTGGATCGGGTTCGAGCCGTTGCTCGACCACTGCTGGGCGACCGGCATCCCGGTGCTGCACGTCAACAACTTCCCGGCGGACGCGAAGAAGAAGCCGATGGGTTTCACCCTGCGGGTGAACGGCCGGCCGGCGGTCGTCCTGTGCGTGGACAAGAGCCAGCCCGCCTGGCTGCTCTTCATCCTGGCCCACGAGCTCGGCCACCTGCACCACGGGCACGTGCCGGACAACGGGGCGCTGCTCGACGAGACGATGCACGAAAACGTGCAGGACGCGGAGGAGGAGCAGGCCGACCGGTACGCCATCGAGCTGCTCACCGGCAACGCCGCCACCTGCTTCGAGGTGGGCCGCTGGCTGAAGGCGGACCGGCTGGCCCAGCTCGCCCGCGAGTTCGGCCGGCGGAACCGGGTGGACCCCGGCCACGTCGTCTTGAACTGCGCCCACACCGAGGGCGGCGGGTTCTGGGCGGTGGCGAACGCGGCGCTCAAGCTCCTGGACCCGGACGCCGACGCGGTTGGGATGGTCGGCGAGCGGCTGGCCGCCAACCTGGACTGGGAGAAACTGCCCGAGGATAGCAGCGAGTTCCTCATGCGGATCACCCGGCAGGAGGCCCCCGGGTGATCGTCCTGGCCGACAACGACATCCTCCTCAAACTCGCCCGCTGTGACCTGTTCGACAAGTTCCTGGCCGCGTTCGCCGTCACCGCCGCCGACCTCCGGGTGCTCCGGACCGCCCGCTTCTCCGTCACCACCCCCAAGCACCGCAAGCGGGTCGGCGACGCCAGCTTCGCCCGCCTCACCGCGTTCCTGGCGGCCGTGGCCGACGTCGACGCCGACCCCGACCCTGCGGCCGTCGCCGCCCTGACCGAGCAGACGGGCAAGAACATCGACGCCGGTGAGGCGGTCCTGTTCGCCCTCTGCCCGCTCGTGCCCGACTCGGTCATCGTCACCGGCGACAAGAAGAGCCTGGCCGGTCTTGCCGCCGCCGGCTCGGAGGTCGCGACGTGCGCCGCCCTCTGCCGATCCCTTGCCGGCCGGGTGTTCTGCTTCGAGCAGGTGCTCGCCCGAGTCCTCGACCGGTTCGGGTTCGACGCCGTCCGGCAGAAACTGATCGACGGCCGCGAGTGCGACTGCGGGCTGACCCTGTGGCTCGGCTGGGGCCTAGACGCCACCGAGGTGACGTTCCGGGACGGGCTGACGAGCTACCTGCAAGAGGTCCGGCGGACCGCCGGGACGCTGCTCGGGTGACCGTCGGGTTGGTCAACCCAACAGCCTCGAGCGGCACAACGCCACACCGCGGAGGGTGGCGCTGGTTGGGCCCGGAGGGCAAGACCCACGGCCAGTGGTCGCACTAGCGGGTGGTCGAAATGTCGAGCCGTGCCCTTGATAGAGGCGCCCGGGTCGCGAAAAAGGGATCCGAAGGAGAGTTCGTGACCCGCACCCGCAGCCCCGACGAGAAGAGGGGCCATTCCGGGTGTCCCGTGGTCAGTGAACATTTGCCGTGACCCGGCAAGCACCCGCTCTCCATCGCGCACCTGTACGCGATCGGTTTGCGCATCCTCCCGATAGCGCTTCGAGGTGCTTCGCCCCGATTCGACCGATCAGTCAGCCTGTCCAGTTGGTGACCACCCGCAGTCACCTCGGCGGCCGCGGTGGTGGTTCCTCTGCCCGATGCCGGAGAACAGCATCCGGTGCGGGCGCCGGGTTCGCAAGAAGTACCTGCGTGGCGGAGACTTCGGCTGCCGACGGTGTCACCGGCTCACAACGAGCCAGCAGAGGAGCGATGCCGGGTGCACACCGCTGCACGTGCCGAGACGACTCGATCTTAAACTTGACCTCGGTTGCCCAGTTATTCGACTCGAACTTCTTGCTTCGCCAAAACTGATGCCGTAGTATCCGCCCCACAGTAGATATTTGGTCCTACCACAACCCGCGGGGTTTCGCCCATGCACCCGCTTCTTGGTCGCGTTCTGCGCTCGTGGCTGCCCCAATCCACGACGGGGGGTCGCCGCCCCCGCCAGTTGCTCGGCGTCACGCAGTTGGAAGACCGGCTCGCCCCGGCGGTCGATCTGCGGCCGACTGAACTGTCCGTGACCGGGCCGCTCGTGGTCGGGCAGACGGTGACAATCACCTGGGCGGGCACCAACGCCGGCGACACCGCCTCGCCCCCGCTCGGCTGGTCCGACTCCCTCTACTTCTCGGCCGACGCCACCTTCGACCGCACCGACCAACTGTTGCACACCGAGACGATCCTGGACGCGGCGGCACTGCCGGCCGGGGCGACGTACACGCGGTCGAAGGCGGTGCCGCTGAACGTGCCGACCTCGGCCGGGTATCTGCTCGTGGTGACCGACCTGTCCGAACGAATCACCGAGGGGAATGAGGCGAACAACACCCGCGTGCTGCCCCTCGTGCTCGCCACCCCCGACCTGACGGTGAGCGGGTTCACCGGGCCGGCGTCGGCCGACGCCGGGCAGCCGATCGACCTGTCGTGGGTGGTGTCGAACGTGGGGGCGGCGGCGTACACGCAGACGTGGCAGTCAAACGTGTACCTGTCGGCCGACGCCACCTACGACACGGCCGACACGCTCGTCAGGACCGGCGGTTCGGGGTCGAACCTGGCGGCCGGCGGGTCGGTGCCGCAGACCGCCGTCACCGCCGCCCCCACCGCCGCCGCCGCCGGCGACTACTTCCTGATCGTGCGGGCGGAGCGGTACTCCTACTACTCCACCCAGTACGCCGAGACCCGCACCGACAACAACACCGCCGCCATCCCCTTCCGCATCCGCACGCCCGACCTGCGGGTGGGCGGGCTGACCGGGCCGGCGGCGGCCACCGCCGGCCAGTCGGTGGACATCTCCTTCGTGGTGTCGAATGCCGGGACGACGCCGGTGTACGACGCCACCGGCGTGAGCGCGGTGGCGTGGGTGGCGAAAGACGCGGCCGGGGCGAACCGCGTGGCTTCGACCGGCGTGTCGCTCGGCACGGACGCCCGCCTGCCGGTGAACGGGAGCGTCACACGCACCGCCACCCTCACCCTGCCGACGAACCTGACCGGCGGCACGTACTACTACGGGGTGACGGTGGGGGCGGGGCGGGCGGACGGGAACGCGGCCGACAACGCTGCCTCTACCGCCCTCACCGTCACCGCCCTGCCGACCTCCCCACCGCCCACGCCGGTCCCGCCGCCGCCCGCCGGCCCTCAGCCCGACCTGACGGTCGCCCTCACCGGCACCCCGGCCCGCGTCTTCCCCGGCGACACGCTGTCCGCCACCGTCGTCGTCACCAACGCCGGGGCGGCGGCGGTGCCGTCCGACGAGTACGAGTCCGGGTACGTCTACGTCTACCTCGCCCTGTCCGCCGACGCCGTACTGGACGACGACGACACCTACCTCGCGTACCAGTACGCGTCGGCCGGCGGCACCGCGTGGGAGCCGGGCACCTCCAGGTCGGTGACGCTGGCAACGGAATTGTCGCGGTCCACCACGCTCGGGGCGGGCTACCTGATCGCGTCCGTCACCCCGTACTACTTCGCCGAGTCGGACAGCAACAACAACACCGCCGTCGCCGCCGTCACCGTCGCCCCGCTCACCCCCGGCGCGGGGGTGAACCTGACGGCCACGGCGGTGTCGCTGCCGAACGGGTTGTCCGTCGCCGGCTATTCCACCGCCACCTGGACGGTCCGCGCCACCCCAACCCCGGCCGCCGGCGGCAAGTGGGAAGACCGCGTCTACTTGTCGGCCGACGCCACCCTGAACACCGCGACCGACTTGCTGGCGGGGACGAAGTTGATCTCGGCGAGCGACGTGCGGGCGGACGGCACGTATTCGGCGAGCGCCGAGGTGTACGCCCCGTACAACCCGAATCAGTACCGCTACGTGTTCGTAGTGGCGAACGCCCGCACCCCGGCCGACGACCCGAACCCGGCCGACAACACGGCCTCGGCGGCGGTCACCCTCACCGCCCCGGACCTGATCCCCACCGTGTCGGTCGTCCCCTCGACCCAAGGGCTGGTGAAGGTGACGGCGTCGGTGCGGAACGCCGGGCCAGTGTCGGCGTCGCGGTCCAGTTGGTCCGACCTGGTGTACCTGTCCGCCGACGCCGTGCTCGACTCGAACGACACGTACCTGGGCGGCTTCTCGCGGTACGGGGCGCTGGCGGCCGGCGAGTCGTACACCACCGGCGGGGACGTCAGCCTGGCGGGCCGGACGATCGCCGGAGGCTACCTGCTCTTCATCACCGACGGCAACAACTACAGCAGTTACTCGTCCTACGTCGAAGAGTCGGACGAGGTGAACAACGTGGCGGCGGTGCGGCTCACCGCCGCCGGCTTGCCCGACTTCCGCCCGACGGCCGCCACCGCCAGCAAGACGACCGTGCGGACCGGCGAGAGCATCACCGTCTCGTGGACGATAGCGAACGACGGGACGGCGGTCACCGGCACGCTGTACGACAGCGTCTACCTGTCGGACGACACCACCTTCGACCCGACCGACGAGTACGTCGGGTACGCCTCCGGGAACGGGCTGGCGGCCGGGGCGTCGGTCAACCGCACAGGGACGGTCAGCATCCCGTCCGGCACCGGCGGCACGAAGTACCTACTGGTGGTGGCCAACCGCTACTCGACCAACCCCACCTACAACCTGCCCGAGGCGGACACCGGGAACAACACGCGGGCGGTGGCCATCACCGTGACGGGTGCGGATCTGGTGGTGGACTCGGCCACGGCTTCGGCGTCGGCCGGGGCGGTGGGTCAGTCGGTGGAGGTGACGTGGGCGGTGCGGAACGCCGGCGAGGATGCGGCGCTGGCCGACTGGTACGACACGGTGTACTTCTCGACCGATGCAACGCTCGACTCGTCCGACGTGAACCTCGGTCAGTTCTACGCCGGCGCGGAAACCCCGCTCGATCTGGGCGAAGCGTACTCCCGCACGCAGGCGTTCACCCTGCCGTCCACCCTGACCGCCGGAGCCGGCTTCCTCATCGTGCGAACGGACGGGTACTACTACTCCTACTACGAGGGTGACACTGGCTCCCAGGCGGAGACGAACGAGGCGAACAACACCCGCGCCATCCCGTTCACCGTCGGCGTGCCCGACCTGACGGTGGCCGTCGCCGACTGGCCGGCGGAGTTGACCGCCGGCCAGTCAGCCGACTTCTCCTGGACGGTGTCCAACTCGTCGGCGGTGGCCGCGCCGGGCGACAGGTACGACGCGGTGTACCTGTCGCTCGACGCCACCTTCGACGGCGGGGACGCGGAACTCGCGGAGTTCTACCGCTCGGGCATCACCACGGCCGGCGGGTCGTACACGGCCAGTCAGACCGTTACCGTGCCGGGGCTACGGCCGGGCCGCTACTTCCTCATCTACACGGCCGACGCGAACGGCACTCTCACCGAATCGGACGAGACGAACAACGCGCGGGTGGTGCCCGTCACCGTCCACGCCCCGGACCTGGTGGTCACGGACTTCACATTCCCGACGTCGGCCGTGCCGGGCAGCACCGTCACGGCCACCTGGACGGTGAAGAACGTGGGCGATGCGGCGGCCCCGGCCGGCGGGTGGCTGGACCGGCTCACCGAGTTCAGCAACTCGTACTACTACAGCACGTCCGAACTCGCCGCCGTGGCGTACACCGGCCCGGCCCTCGCCCCCGGTGCCAGCTACACCGTCACCCGCCAGGTGACCACCTCGCCGGCGTTCGGCACCGGCTACTACTACGGCGGGGCGTCCGTCACCCTTCGGGTGAACAACGGGAACGGGACGGCGGCCCAACCGCGGTTCGCCGACGGCGACACGGGCAACGACGCCCGCACCCGCACGCTCACCATCACCCCGCCGGACTTGAAAATCGTCTCCTTCACCGCCCCGACCACAGTGGCCGCCGGGCAGACGTACACCGTCAGTTGGGAGGTGACGAACGCCGGCCAACACCCGGCGCTGGGCGACTGGTCGGACGCCATCGACCTGAACGGCACCCGCCTGGCCACCCGCGCCCGCACCGTCAGCCCACTGGCGGCCGGGACCGGGTACACGGCCACCGCCGAGGTGATGGTGCCGGCCAACTTCGCCGGCGGCGCCGCCACCTTCCGCCTGAGCGTGGACGTCAACGCCTACCAGGGGGAGTCGGACGAGAACAACAACACCGCCACCGTCGCCACCACCGTCGGCTCGGCCAACCTGACCGTGACGGCCCTGACCGCGTCGTCCACGGCCGTCACCCCCGGCCAGACGATCACCGTCAGCTGGACGGTGACGAACGCCGGCACCACCCCGGCCGTGGCCGACTGGGCCGACGCCCTGTTGCTGCTCGACTCGCCCGACCAGACTCTCAGCTACTACTACAACGGCCAACCGATCGCCACCGAGGGCGTAACGGCACAGACGCCGCTCGCGGCGGGGGCCAGCTACACCGTCACCAAGACTGTCACCATCCCCACGGGCGTGACCGGCACCAAGCACCTGACGCTGCTCACCGACGCCGGGTACCAGTCGTACTACTTCTACTTCACCAGCCAGCAGGGGGAGACGAACGAGGGCGACAACCGCCGGTCGGTCGCCCTGACCATCGGCGCGCCCGACCTGGAACTGACGACGGCCACCGCCCCGCCCGTGCTGGCCGTCGGCAGCCCGGCCGAGTTCACCTGGACGGTGTCGAACACCGCCACCGACCCGGCGGCGGCCGACTGGACGGACTCGGTTTACCTGTCGGCGGACGACACACTGGACTCGTCCGACCGGCTGGTGCTGAGCGAGCCGATCGCCGCGCAGACGCCGCTGACCGGCGGGGCCAGCTACACCGTCACCCGCACGGCCACCGTGCCGGCGGCGACCGGTGACGTGAACTACGTGCTGTTCGTGACCGACCGGAGCGGCGCGCAGGCCGAGCGGAGCGAGGCGAACAACACCCGCGCGCTGCCCGTCTCCCTCCGTGGGCCGGATCTGGTGGTGTCGGCCATCGACGCCCCGCCGGCCGCCCGCAGCGGCGACCCGTTCACCCTCACCTGGACGGTCACCAACACCGGCTCGGCCGACGCCACCGGCACCTGGACCGACCGCGTGTACTCGTCCAAGGACCGATTCGGGGTGAACGTGCGACACCTGAGCGACTTCGCCTTCACCGGCACCATCGCCGCCGGCGAGTCGGTCACCCGCACCCAGGCGGTGAACGCCCCGATCGATCTGGTCGGCGGCTTCTACCTGCTGGTAGCGGCGGACGTGGGCAACGCACTCGCCGAGCAGGATAACACGAACAACACCCGCCTGACCGCCCGCAAGACGCAGTTCGGCCAGCAGGAGTACCCGGACCTGAAGGTGACGACGGTGGGAGTGCCGCCGCAGGCGTTCAGCGGGCAGGAGGTGTCGGCCACCTGGACGGTGACGAACGCCGGCAGTGGGGCGACCAGTTCGCCCGTCTGGTACGACCGCGTGTGGCTGTCGGCCGACGCCGTCCTCGACAACTCCGACACCTTCCTGGGGGACGTGGCGAACCCGGCCTACCTGCCGCCCGGCGAGGGGTACAACAGCGGGCTGACGGCCCGCCTGCCCCGCGACGCCGAGGGCACCTACTACATCCTCGTCGAGGCGGACCGGCACGGGCAGGTGTTCGAGCTGAACCGCGACGCGAACAACCGCACGGCCAGCGCCGGCTTCACCGTCACCCTCACCCCGCCGCCCGACCTGCGGGTGACGAGCGTGGTCGCCCCGAGCAGCACCTTCTCCGGTCAGCCGACCGCCCTCACGTGGACCGTGACGAACGCCGGCCGCGGGCCGACCGACGCGACCGGCTGGTACGACGAAGTGTTCCTGTCGGCCGACGACCGGGTGGACCCCTCCGACTGGAGCCTCGGGCGGGTGGCCCGCGGCGGGGCGCTCGCGGCCGACGGTACGTACACCGCGTCCCTGTCGGTGGTCACGCCCGTCACCACCCAGGGGGCGTTCTTCCTGCTGGTGCGCACCGACACGCTGAACCAGGTGTTCGAACAGGCCTTCGAGGGGAACAACGTCGGCCACGACGACCCGACCGCCATCCTGCTCACCCCGCCGCCCGACCTGGAAGTGACCGCCCTGACGGTGCCGCCGACGGCCGTGGCCGGGCAGCCGATCGCCCTGCGGTACGCGGCACAGAACCTCGGCGCTGGCGAGGTGCCGAACGCCGGCTGGACGGACGCCTTCTACCTGTCCACCTCCCCCACCTTCGACCCCGCGGCGGCCCGGCTGCTGGGAACCCGTGGGAACGCCGAGCCGCGGGGCGTGTCGGCGTCCGACGGGTCGGCCGTCGATCCGGGCGTCATCTTCACTCTGCCGGCCGACCTGCCCACAGGCAACTACTACGTATACGTCGTCGCCGACTCGACCGCGCAGGTGTTCGAGTCGGACGAGGCGAACAACGTCCGCCGCAGCGCGGGCACGGTGGCGGTGGCCTCCCGCCCGGCCGACCTGCGGGTGACGGCGGTGGTGCCGGCCGGCCCGGCCGAGGCCGGCCAGACGCTCACCTTCACCTACACCGTTCAAAACAGCGGCAACGGGCGAGACGCTGGTGAGCGGGTGGACGGATCGGTTCGTGGCCGTGGCCGCCGACGGCGGCGAGACCGACCTGGGCACCCGCGGGCACGGCGGCATCCTGGCGGCCGGGGCGACGTACACCGAGACCGTGACCGTCGCCGTGCCGTTCACCCTGGCCGGCGGCTACACGCTCAGCGTCCGCACCGACACCGGCAACGCGGTGTACGAGTCGGACGACGCAAACAATGCCGGCACCGCCCCGATCACTGTCACCCGCCGTGTGCCCGACCTGACCGTCTCGGGCGTGTCCGCCACCGGCCCGGTCGCGGCCGGCGGCACCCTGACCGTCTCCTGGCGGGTGACGAACAGCGGCGTCGGTGCCACCCCGGCCCCGTTCTGGTACGACCGGGTGGTGCTGACCAACAGTGCCGGCGGCGAGGTGGCCGAGTTGGGCACCTTCCGCCGCACCAACCCACTGTCGGGCGGGGAGTCGTACTCGCCAAGCGTGTCGTTCACCGTGCCGGCCAACCTGGTGCCGGGCACGTACTTCGTCCGCGTGACGACGGACGCCCAGGGGCAGGTGACGGAGCCGACCGGGGAAGGGAACAACAACGCCCTGTCGCCGACGGCCGTGGCCGTCACCGCCGCCCCGCCCCCGTCCCTCGACCTGCGGGTGACGGGCGTGTCCGCCCCGACGACGGGCGTGGCCGGCCAGCCGTTCACTGTCACGTGGACGGTGCGGAACGCCGGCCCGACTGCCACCGGCCCGTGGTATGACGCCGTCTACCTGTCGCTCGACGACACCCTCGACCGCGGATCGGATGTGTACCTGGGCTACCGCGACTCCACCGACACCCTCGCCGCCGGGGCGGAGTACACCGGCACGCTCACCGGCGTCATCCCGGCCGGGCTGACCGGCACGTTCACTGCGTTCGTGGTGACGGACGGCGGCAACCGCATCACCCCGGAGGCGGACGAAGACAACAACGTCGGCTCCGCCCCCGGCGCGGTCGTCCTCACCCTCCAGCCGCCGGCCGATCTGGTCGCCGGCACGGTGACGATCCCGGCCACCGCCACCCCCGGCCAGCCGGTGACGGTCACGTACTCGGTCACGAACGCCGGCGCGAACCCGGCCGTCGGCAGTTGGTTCGACAACCTGTTCCTGTCCACCGACGACACCTGGGACCTGGGCGACGCCTTCCTGGGCAAGGTGCTGCACACCGGCGACGTGGCCGGCGGGGCGAGCTACACCGAGACGCTGACGGCCGCCCTGCCCGGCGTCACCCCCGGCACGTACAAGCTGATCGTCCGCACCGACGTGCGGAACCAGGTGCGGGAGACGAACGACGCGAACAACACGTTCGCCAGCCTCGACCGCTTCTCCGTGGACGTGCCCGCCCTGACGCTCGGCACCGCCGCCACCGGCACCCTCGCCGACGGCCAAGTGGCGTACTACCGCGTGGACGTGGCGGCGGGTGAGGCGCTGCTCGTCACCCTCGACATGGCCGCCACTGACGGTTCGACCGAACTGTACGCGCGGTTCGGCGAGCCGGCCTCGCCGACGGCGTTCGACGTGCGGAACGAGGACGTACTCGGCATCGACCAGCGGGCACTCGTCGGTCGGACGCAGGCCGGCACGTACTACATCCTGGTGCGGGGCACGGCCGGGTTGCCGAGCGGCGGGTACACCCTCACGGCGAAGACGGTGCAGTTCAGCGTGTTCGACACCAGCTACGGCAAGGGCGGCACGGCCGGCAACCGCACCATCGAGATCAACGGGGCGAAGTTCGACCGCACGGTGACGGCCGAGCTGGTGAACCCGGCCGGCGCGGTGGTGGCGACCGCGACCGACTACTACCGGGTGAGTGACGCCAAGCTGTACGCCACTTTCAACCTGACGGCGGTGACGCCGGGCAGCTACGACGTGCGATTCAAAACCGCCAGCGGCAAGACGACCACCGTGGCGAACGGGATGGAAGTGGTCCGCGGCGGCGGGGCAGACGTGAAGGTGGTGGTGGACGCCCCGGACGCCATCGTCCGCCCGCGCACCGGCTTCCCGTTCGTGGACACCCTCAGCTACCAGTTCCACGTGTACTGGTCGAACTCGGGGCTGAACGACGCTCCCGCGCCTGTGCTGAACCTGACCAGCACCGACGAGTTCGGCTTCTCCATGGCCGAGATCGTGGACGGCATGGGCATGCAGGACTGGACGTTCTACGCCGCGTCCACCACCGGCCCGACGGGTGTGCTGCCGGCCGGCGCGGGCGGGGTGCTCCGGCTGACCACCCGCAACAGCGACATCCCCATCCCGTACATCGCCGACATCCACTACGAACTCACCCGCCTGTACAAGGACGAGAAGGCTCGGTTCGACTGGGACCCGTCCCGAGACGACCTGCGGGACGGGCCGGGGTACGGGCTGTCGGACGCCGACTTCGAACTGGCGTTCGCCCGCCTCGGCTCGCGGGTCGCCACCAACGGCGACTACCTGCGGATGCTCGCCCGACACGCTAACCAACTCGGGGTGGTGCGGAACGACTTGCAACCTCTGCTCGACGCCGAGTTCGAGGAGGCGGTAGCCGACGTGGTGACCACGTCCGTCCGCGGCACCGCCTCGGCGACCGATTTCGCGGTGGTGCTGGCCGGCGCGGACGTGACCGCCCGGAACACCACCACCGGCGACGTGTTCTTCGGCCGGATGAACGCGACCGGCGGGTTCACGCTCACCGGGCTGACGACCGGCACGTACCGCTTCGAGGTGGCCGGGGCGGTGGTGGCGGGCGACCCGACGTTCGCCCTCACCGCCGGGCTGAAGAACCAACCGGTCGCCCTGACGCTCGTCCCCGGTGCCACCTTCTCCGGGCGGGTGCAAACCGACACCGGCGTGGCCGTCAACGGGGCGCAGGTGCAGGTCATCGGGAATGGTGTGGTGGAAACCGCGACGACCGGGGCGGACGGCAAGTTCGCCATCCCACACCTGCCGGACGGCGACTACTCGGTGACGGTGACGGCGACCGGCCGTGCGACGGTACAGCTGAGCAACGTGGCGATTAGCGGGGACGGGCTGACCCGCACGTTCATCCTGGCCGCCGAGGGGGTCATCAGCGGGCGTGTGACGCGGGAGGCCGGTGGGCCGAACTCCGCACTGCGTGTGGCGGCCACCCCGACCGACGGCTCACCCGGAGCCTACCTGGGCACGGTGGACGGCGACACGTTCACCGTCCACGGACTACCGGCCGGCGAGTACACGCTGAGCATCTCGGCGGACGGATACCTCACGACATCGCGGGCGCTGACAGTGACAGCCGGCGGGGCGCTCGACGCCGGCACGGTGCCGTTCAACCGCGCCGGCTCCATCTCCGGCGCTGTGACTGCCGCAGCGGGTCTCACCCTCGGTGGAATCGAGGTTTCTGCGAAAGCAGGTGGCCAGACCATCGGCACTGCCCTGACCGACGGCAGTGGCCGGTTCTCAATCCCCAACCTCCCAGCCGGGCGATACGAACTTCGGGCAGGTGAAGCCAGAGGGCTGTCCACAGCAGTCGAGATCGACCTGGAGTCCGGGGAAGTGCGCAGCAGTGCGTCCGTTCCCTACACCGCTGGGGCCGAGTTGACTGGCCGCGTCAGAATGGGCACCCGGCCGGCGGTCTGGTTCGAAGTGTCTCTGGTGGCGTCCGACGGGGCTTCGCAGTCGGCGGTCACGGACGCCGACGGGGTGTATCGGTTCGACGCGGTTGGGGCTGGCACGTACACGATCAAGACCGGGATCGCCGGCCGTGGCACGGTGGATGTGACGACCGCCTCCGGTGTCGTCACGGCACCCGACATCAGCATGACAGAGTCCGCGACTCTGACGGGGGTCGTGCGGCGGGCCGATGGTGGGGGGGGCGCCGATGCCACCGTCGGTGTATACGCGAACGAGCAACTGGTTGCGGTAGCAGTGACTGCCGCAGACGGCACATATTCCCTGACACTTGATGGTATCGGTCCGTTCACGGTCGTCGCGCGTGCAGACCGCGGCAGCTTCAACCCGACTGCCGACGTTCTACTCCAAGCCGGGGCGGGTGCCGCCGTCGATTTCACCTCGGGATCGGCGTCCGCCACCGTTCTGCTGACGGGGACAGGAGTCGCAGGCCTGAAAGTGCGGTTCGTCGGCACGTTGAACGGTGCAGACTTCCCGGCCGGCGACGGCGTCACTGACGAGTCCGGGGCGGTCACGTTCGCTCACCTCGTTCCGGGGACGTATCGGGCCGAGGTGACGGTCGGGCAGGCGGTCATTTCAGGTGTGCTCACCGTCACCTCCGACGGTGGTTCGCTCAGCATCGCTCTTCCCGCCGTTCACCGCGTCCAGGGACAGGCGACGGGAAATGGCACGTCGCCAGGCGAGGGAGTCGTCGTACTCATCGACACGAGTGACCCGACAGCCGTGTTCACCCTGCCGACGGATGCCGCCGGCCGATTCGACGCGACCGACATCCCGACCGGCACGTACTCGGTACACGTCCAATTCCCCGGCTACGTGGCAGTGCGTCAGCCGGACATCCGTGTGGCGTCCACTACCACACTCGCCATCCTCCTCGTGCCCAATCTGATGTCCGCAGCGTCGGCCGCGGCAGGGACTTTTACCGCGTCGGCCCTCGAACGCTCGGCCTGGACGAACTACTGGACGGACGCGGAGGAGTTGGAGGCGGAGAAGGTTCAACTCGAACTGCCTGAGCCGGCTGAGTGCCCGTCCCCCAAGTCAGACGCCGCCTACAAGCGGGTCCAGCAAGCGTTCAAGGTGATGGACTTGGCGTTCGAAGCTTGGCAGTCTGAACTCGAGTCATTCCACTACACCACAAACCTGGCTCTCGGGGACGTAGGCATCGAATTAGGGAAACTCGCTCTCGACGCAGTCTCTTTCGCGACCGGGTTGGGCAGTCTCCGTGGCCTCTTTACACTCGCGAAAGGGAGCGGTCGGTGGGCGGACATCGTCTTGACCACCCTAGGGGTATTTAACAACGGCCACTCAACGGTCTCGTTCTTCAAAGATCTACCCGACCCGTTGAACATGCTTGAAGGACTGCCCGCATGGATCGGGCAACTGAACACCGGCGTAAACGTGTTGGGGCAAATGGCGGATGCGGGGATTCTACTTTATCGCCGGAAGGCCGAGATCTTGGCACTCGCACGCAACAACCTGGACCTACTGCGGTATGAGCAGTTTTTGAAGGGAATTGGGCAGTTGACCGGTGTCATTTCGATCGCCTTAGACATCTACAGCACAGGCAAGGCGGCTTACGAGGGGTTCCTCAAGATCAGAGAGGCAAACGACAAGGTGAATGCTGCCGGCGACCGCTATTTCGAGGCCGTCGAAAAGGCTAAGAAGGCGCTCGACGAGTACGATAGGGTGCGGGAGAAATTGGGTGACGAGGCCAAGGTGAATCCTGACCACTACCGTACGAGCAAGAATCACGCCCTGAACATCAGCCCCCGCGGGGTGCTGTCGAACGACATCGGGGTGGAGTGCGGGGACTTGTTCGTCAACTCGTGGGGGGTTGGGCCGATCGTCGGCGGAGCGCTCATCACCTTCAACCGCCAGGGCGGGTTCCGCTTCCAGCCGGACACCGACTTCGTCGGCGAAGCCAGCTTCAACTACATCGCATATCGTAAGGTGGACGGCAAGCCGAGCGTCGTGGTCGGTCAGGGCCATGTCACCATCGAGGTGACGAAGGATGACAAGTGCGAGGGCGACTCGTGTGAGGACTCCGAGCACCGCGGGTCCGCGGACCCGAACGACATCATCGGTCCCTCCGGGTACGGGGACGAGAAGTGGGTGGGGGTGAACGACCCGCTGCCATACACCGTGCGGTTCGAGAACGACCCGCTCGTGGCCACCGCGCCGGCGCAGGTCGTTCGTATCACCCAAACGCTCGACTCCGACCTCGACGCCCGCACCTTCCGCCTCGGCGACTTCGGCTTCGGCGACCTGCAGGTGGACGTGCCTGACAACCGCTCCGCATACCAGACCCGCCTCGACCTGCGGGAGAAGTTCGGCATCTTCGTGGACGTCATCGCCGGCGTGAACGTCGCCACCGCCGAGGTGTTCTGGGAGCTCCGCTCGGTCGATCCGGCCACCGGCGACGTGCCCGGCAACCCGCTCGTCGGCCTCCTCCCGCCAAACTCCGAGGGCAGTGGGCAGGGGTTCGTGTCGTACACCGTGAAGGCGAAGAAGTCCGCCGAGACGGGCACCCGCATCGACGCCCAAGCCCGCATCGTGTTCGACATCAACGAGCCGATCGATACCCCGCCCATCTTCAACACCATCGACGCACGCCCGCCGGAGGCCGTCACGCCGACCGTCACGCCGCCGACCGAAGTGGCGGCCGGCATCCCGGTCAGTTGGGCGGCGAACGACGACAGCACCGGCGTCGGCGTCCGCGACTACACCGTATACGTGACCGACACCACCCGGCCGGCCGTCGGGTCGGGGGTGGCCGCGTCCGAACTCGCCCCGGCCGACGATCCGGTCGTCTGGCTCCGCGACACCGACGCCACCGGCGGGGTGTTCTACGGGCTGCCCGGCCACACCTACACGTTCACCGTTGTGGCCCGCGACCTGGCCGGCAACACCGCCACCGCCGCCGAGTCCGACCCGGTGACGGTGCTCGGCGACCCGGACGCCGCCCCGCCGACCAGCTCCGTTTCCCCGCTGCCGGCCGAGAGCGAGAGCCGCTTCCTGGTGTCGTGGGCGGGCGACGACGGCGACGGGTCTGGCGTGGCCGGGTTCGACGTGTACGTGTCCGTCAACGGCGGCGCGTTCGCCCGCTGGCAGACGGGCACCACCGCCACGTCGGCGTATTTCACCGGCGAACTCGGGCGGACGTACTCGTTCTTCAGCGTGGCCACCGACCGCGCGGGCAACGTTCAGCCGATGAAGACGGCTGGTGACACCACGACCGTGATGCCCGACCCGACCGCGGAACCGCTTGAGCCGGGCGGCATCAGCGGCACGCTGTACGAGGACCTGAACGCCGACGGTGAGCGGCAGGCAGACGAGCCGGCACTCGGCGGGTGGGCGGTGTTCGTGGACGAGAACGGGAACGGCACCCGCGACGAGGGCGAGCAGGCCACCACGGCCGGCGAGGACGGGCGGTACACGTTCACCGGCCTGCCGCCCGGCACGCACACCGTCGCGGCTGAGCAGCCGGCCGGCTGGCTGGCCGTGTCTGGGCTAGACGCGGTCGGGGCGTTCGCGGCCGTGGCCGATGTGGCCACACCGGTCGGCACGCCCGCCTCGGACGCGGACGCGCTCATCGGCCTCACCCGCCTGCGGGCGGACGCCGGTTTCACCACCGCCGACGGGCGGGGGACGAGCGTGGTGTTCCTGGACACCGGCGTGGCGAACGCCGGCGGCGCGTTCGGCGCGGACGCGAACGGCGATGGCACGCCCGACGGGGTGGTGTACCAGTACGACTTCGTGGACGCCGACGCCGTCGCCCAGGACCTGAGCGGGCACGGCACCGGGGTAGCCGCCCTCGCACGCCGGGTCGCGCCGGGGGCGGACGTGATCGTCCTGCGGGTGCTCGACGCTGCCGGCCGCGGCGACTTCGCCGTCGTCGAGAAGGGGTTGAAGTGGGTGGCCGAGAACGCCGCACGGTACAACATCGTGGCCGTCAACCTGTCGTTCGGGGACGGCACCGGGCGGTCGCTGGCCACCGCGCAGTACGGCCTGGACGACGAGTTCGCGGCGCTGGCGGCGAAGGGCGTGCTGGTGGTGGCGGCGGCGGGCAACAACCACGCCGTCGCGGCCGGCGTCGCCTACCCGGCGGCCGACCCGAACGTGCTGGCGGTGGGGGCCGTGTACGCGGCCGACCGCGGGTCGGCCGCGTGGGGGAACGGGGCGAAGGACTACACGTCGGCGGCCGATCGCATCGCCAGCTTCTCCCAGCGGGACGCGGCCGGGGCCACCCTGTTCGCGCCGGGGGCGTTCGTCTCCACGGTCGGCACGAGCGGGGCGGCGGTCACGCTGTCCGGCACGAGCGCGGCCACCCCGCAGGTGACGGGCGCGGTCGCCGTCGCTCAACAGATCGCCCGCGAAACCCTCGGCCGGTTTCTGACCGTCGCCGAGTTGCAGTCCCTGCTGTTCACCTCGGGCACGGCCGTCACCGACGGGGACGACGAGCAGGACAACGTGACCAACACCGGGCAGACGTACCGCCGGCTCGACGTGAGCGCGCTCGCCCGCGCCGTCCGCGCGTTCGTGCCCGGCGAAACCCCCACCCCGCTCGCACCGGGGACGACCCCCGGACAGCCGGGCACGCGGCCGACCGCCGCCTTCGTCGGCCGGTCGGTGGTGGTCGCCCCCGGTGCCACCACCGCCGACGCCGACCTCGGCTTCTATCGCCCGGCCGAAATCGCCGTCACCGTGTTCGACGACGCCGACGCCGACGGCACTCAGTCCGACGGGGAAGGCGGGCGGTCGGGCGTGGTGGTGTTCCTGGACGCGAACGCGAACGGCACCCGCGACGACGGCGAGGCGTTCACCACCACTGCCGAAGACGGCACCGCCACGTTCGCCGACCTGAAGCCGGGCACCTTCCGCCTCGGGGTGGAACCGCCAAGCGGCACGTCGCTCGGCGGCGAGGTGGCCCCGGTGATGGTCACGAGCGGGGCGACTGGCGCGCGGGCTGTCGCGGTTCTACCCGTGACACCCCCACCCCCGCCGGCTGACACTACCCCGCCGGCGGTCTCGGCCACCTGGTTGCAGAACGGCGAGACGCAGCGGAGCCGGGTGAACCGCATGACGTGGACGTTCGACGAGGCGGTGAACGTGCCGTCGCTCATCCGCTCGGGCGACATCACCCGCGCGTTCCGGCTGCTGAGCTACGGCCTGAACGGCAAGGGGGCCGGCGAACTGCTCACCCAGTCGGCGGCCCAGTTCCAATACGACGAGGCCACCCGCACCCTCACGTGGTCGCTCGACGGCTCGCTGGCCGACGGGTACTACGAGTGGCAGGTGTACGGCTCGTTGGTGACGGACGCGGCCGGGAACAAGCTGAACGACGGCCGCATGACCACCCAACCGTTCCACCGGCTGCTCGGCGACCTGAACGGCGACGGGGCGGTGGACGCGGCCGACCAAACGCGGGTGAATGCTGCCCTCGGCAGCCGCCCCGGGTCGGTCGCCTGGGACGCCGACGCCGACCTGGACGTGGACGGTGTCGTCACCGCCCGTGACCGCAAACTGCTCGCCCAAGCAGTGGGCAAGAAAGTAATCTACCGCTGACCGACTCGACCCTGACTGACACCCACCGTCCCCGGAGTCGCCCGTGAACCGATTCGCCCTCGCCGCCCTCGCCGCCCTCGCCGCTTGCTCCGCCCGTGCGGAGTTCGTCACCCTTGCCGCGCCGGCCACCTACACCCCCGGCACCCCGTTCACGGTGAACGTCGGCCTGACCCCGGTGAGCAACCTCGGGCTGTACAACGTGGAAGTAGTGTTCCGCGCCGCCGGCGCGAGCGGCAGTTGGCTGACCATCGACCCGCCGGCCGCCGTTGCGAGCGGGTATGTGTTCCCGTCTGCCGACAACTTCCTCGGCAACTCGCTGGCGGGCGGCGGCGAGTACCGGCTCACCCTGTCCGACTTCACTCTCGACCCGACCGGCCCGGACGTGACCGCCGGGGTGAACGACCGCATCGCCGTCGTCACCCTTCGCCCCGCCCCCACACTCACCACCCCGATCGAGGTGAGTATCGATCGCACCTCGCTGTTCGTGGACGACGCGGCCGGCAACAGCCTGCTCGGCGACGGGCCGCTCCCGGTGGCCGTCGTCAGTCCGGTCTCCACGGAACCGGCCCCCGTGCCCGCCCCGGCGGGTATCGTGCTCATGGGAATTGCCGCCTTGGTGTTCGCCGTCCGCCGCCACGTCCGGTCCCGCGTCGTGGTCGCCACCCCGGCCGAGTGAGCCGGTGCGCGACGAGCCACCTGACCGGCATTCCGTCGCCGTGCTACGTCCGACCGTGAGGCAGCCGCCGCTCCGCCCACGTGCTGTTCATGGACGCCGCCCGCTTCGTGTACGACGCCTGCCTGTGTTACCGCGAAATACCGCAAAACGATCCGCGACTACCGCAATTCCAGGCATTTCTTGATGCCCGATGTGTGAGGTTGCATCGGCCGCCCGGCGTGATAGAATGCCTGAAATTGTGGGAGATTTGACGCGGCGGGAGGGGTTTTCCGGGCAGTTTCATAAGCGATAGGTCGCCGGTTCAAGTCCGGCCCTCGGTACTCAAGACCCCCACCCGAAACGGTGGGGGTTTTTTCGTATCTCCTTGCCCCGTAAGGCTTATCTCGCGGTCACGCACTTCCGGCATTCGCTCCAACTTGTCATTGAGTGTCAGCAGTTGTCAGCCGGTGTCACCGAATAACGACACCAGCCCGGATGAGGGCACCACTTCGACGCCATGCGTGTCTGTGGAGCGGTTCCGCCTTTCTGTCAGAGTGACAGCCGTGGCAGCGGAATTTGGCAGTCCTCACACCGAACGTGGGCCGAATGCGGTGATTTCGTGGGTATTCCGAGACGAGAGGACGCGAAAGCGACCTTTGGCATTGGGGCCACTTGTCCACTAGTGGACTAGAGAACAGTATCGCTTGCCTGAAGGGACACGCGGGGCATTTACAATGGCTACCCCTTTCCCTTCCGCCGGAGTTCGACCGATGGACTTGAAACCGGGTGAGACAGTGACGATGGTCGGGGATGCCCAGCCGATGCACCTCGACAGTGTGGACGGCAACGAAGCGGTCTGTTTGTGGCATGGCAAGGACGGGAAACGGGTGAAGGACACCTTCCCGCTGAGCAGTCTGAGGAGGTTGCCGCCCCCGTCGGCCCCCACCATCGTCCAACCCCGCCCGCGTTGGTGAGCAACAACCACGCGGCAACGAACCCCGTCCTCACCCGGCGGGGTTCGTCGTTTACCCGCCACCGAAACCGAAGGCCACCGCCCTGAATAGGGCATGATTGAACAAGCCGCCTACGACGTTACCCGAACCACCGACGCACTGTCCACACGGCCTAGTCCCGGTCGTCCCTTCGGGACTTCATCCGCTCGCACGCACGCGGCGAGGCCCGCCTACCCTCGCACCGTCTCGCCCATGCGGAAGATGGGCTCCAGCAGACCGAGCACCACGAACAGCACCACCCCGGCCATAATGAACAGCATCATCGGCTCGATCAGCTTGACCGCCAGTTCGAGCGTGCTGGTGGTCCGCCGCTCTAGGCTGTCGGACACCTTGATGAGCACCTTCTCCAGGCTGTTCGACTCCTCGGCGATGGCGATCATCTCCACCACGTCGGTCGGGAAGTGCTTGTTGCGGCGGAGCGGGTCGGCCAACTTCTGCCCGGCCGTGATGCTCTCGGCCGACTCCTCGATGGCCTTCACGATCACCCGGTTGCCGGCCGAATCTTTGGCGATGTTGAGCGCCCGCAGCATGGGGATGCCGTTGGTCAGCATGGTGCCCAGGATGCGGGTGAACCGGGCCAGGGCCAACCCGCGGAACAGCCCGCCGGCGATGGGGATGCGGAGCTTGATGTTGTCCATGATCCACCGCCCGCCGTCCGACCGCGCCCACAGGCTATACCCGACGCCCGCCCCGACGAGCGACACCACCAGCAGGATGGCCCACACCGGGTTGGTCAGCACGTGGCTGATGTTGAGCAGGATGATGGTGGTCGCGGGCAGCCGGTTCTTCGCCTTCAGCCCCTCGAACACCGGCTCGAACTTGGGCACGAAGAAGACGATGAGGATGAGCAGCACGGCGGTGCCGGCCACCAGCAGGAAGGCCGGATAGGCCATGGACCCGACCACCTTGCCCTTCATCTCCTCCTGGTGCTCGACGAACGCGGCCGTGCGGGCGAGCACGTCCTCCAGGAACCCGCCCTCCTGCCCGGCCCGCACCATGCTGACCACCAGGTCGTCGAACACGCGGGGGTGTTTGGCCATCGCCTGGGCCAGTCCGGTGCCCTCGGACACGTTCATCCGCACGTCCCGCATGACCGCCTGGAGCCGCTTGTTCGTCGTCGCCCGTTCCAGCAGTTCCAGCGACCGCAGCAGCGGCACGCCGGCTTGCAACAGGTCGGCCAACTGGCCGTACATGGTGGCCAGTTGGCGCCCGCTCACCCCGCCGAACAGGCTGAACTTGCCCGGCGAACTGCCGGCCGCCATCGCAATCGAGATGGGGAACAGGCCCTTGGCGTCGAGCATGGCGGCCGCCTCCCGCTCGTTCCCGGCGGTGACGGTGCCGTAGCTCTTTGTGCCGGTGGTGGCCAGGGCGGTGTAGCTGAAGTCAGGCATAGGTCGAACGCGGAATGCGGAACGGGGAGTGCGGAATGAGAGACATCGACCGATCAACTTGCCGGGCGCGACTCGAACGGGAGCGGAGGGGAACTGCGGGTTTACAATCCGCACTCCCCGCTCCGCATTCCGCACTACGACAAGTCGCCCGCCGTCGTCCGGCCCACCTCGTCGAGCGTGGTCGTGCCGTTCAGGCACTTCCAGAACCCGTCCTGCCGGAGCGTCCGCATGCCCTGCTTGAGGGCCTCCATGCGGATGACCGAGGCGTTCACCTTCTGCACGATCAGGTCTTTCACCACGTCCGTGTTCACCAGCAACTCGTGGATGCCCGTCCGCCCGCGGTAGCCGCTGTTGCGACAGTTGCGGCAGCCGGTACCCTTGGACAGGTGCTCCCACGGCTCGTTGGTGGCCGGGTTCACCTTCGGGAAGTCGATGGGCAGTTCGTCCTCGCCGGTCGGCACGAACGTCGTCCGGCACTCCGGGCAGATGGTCCGCACCAGCCGTTGCGCCAGCACCCCTTCCACCGTGCTGGCCACCAGGAACGGCTCCACCTTCATGTCGATCAGGCGGGTGAACGCGCTGGGCGCGTCATTCGTGTGCAGGGTGCTGAACACCAGGTGCCCGGTCAGGCTCGCCTGGATGGCGGCTTCGGCCGTCTCCAGGTCTCGCATCTCGCCGATCAGGATGATGTCCGGGTCGTGCCGCAGGATGCTCCGCAGGCTGGAGGCGAACGTCAGCCCGATCTTGGCGTGCGTCTGGATCTGGCAGATGCCCGCCTGCTGGTATTCCACCGGGTCTTCGACGGTGATGATCTTGGTCGACTCGTCCTTCACCTCGTTCAGCGCGGAATACAGGGTGGTCGATTTGCCGGACCCGGTCGGCCCGGTCACGATGACGATGCCGTGCGGGCGGTCGATCATCTGCCGGAACTTCTTGTCGTAGTCGGGCAGGAAGCCGATGTTCTTCAGGTTGAACACCATGCGGCCCTTGTCCAGGAGCCGCATGACGATCCCCTCCCCGTGGATCATGGGGATGATGCTCACCCGCACGTCCACCTCGCGGCCCTGCACCTTCATCTTGATGCGGCCGTCCTGCGGCAGCCGCTTCTCGGCGATGTTCAGGCGGGCCATGATCTTCAGGCGGCTGACGATGGCCGCCGACCAGCGGTTGATCTCCGGCGGCAGCCGCTGACTCTGGAGCAACCCGTCGATGCGGTAGCGGACGGTGATGCCCGTCTCTTCGTGCTCGATGTGCACGTCCGACGCCCGCTCCGACGCCGCCTCGATGAGGATCTTGTTCACCAGCCCGACCACCGTGGCTTCCTGGGCCTGCTTGGCCGCCTCGCTGTCGTCCGCCTCGATGTTTTCCAACAACTCAATGTCGTCTTCTTTCTTGGCCGAAGCCATCAGCCCGGCGACGTTGTCGCCGCCGATGCCGAAGTGCATCTTCAGCAGGCGTGCGATCTCCTTCGGGCTGCCGAGCACCGGGTGAATTTGCAGTCCGGTGATGGTCTGCAGTTCGTCCAGGGCGTAGGAGTCAAACGGGTCGCCGGTGGCCACCACCAGTGTGCCGTTGCTCCGCGCCAGCGGCATCAGGTTCTTCTTGTGAACCAGTTTCTGCGGGATGCCCACGAGGGCGGCCGGCTCGACCGTCGCCACAGTCAGGTCGACGAACTGCAACCCGAACTCGTCGGCGAGGGCGGGGAAGAGCGCCTCCTCCTTGATGAACCCCTTTTCGAGAAGGGTGATGTGCGGGGGGCGGTCGGACGCGGCGGACACGGCTTCGAGCGCGCGGGCGCGGTCGCCTTCGGACAGGAGGCCGCGATCCGCGAGGGTGTCGATCAACTGCATGTGCGGGTGTTCCGGCGGGCGAGAACCACGCGGTAGTTTACCCCTTTATTTATGAGAACTCGGGGAACCGAGACTGGGAAAGTGAGAACGGGCGGAGAAAGTGGGGAGGAGTTGCGGCCTCGGCGAGCCGCGCCCCGTGAGGGCCGGGTGTTGGGATTCCACCCGGCCCCACACGGGGCACGGCTCGCCCTAAATCGCGCACCGCCCGGTGTCGCACGCCGGGCGTTTCTTCTTCGGCAGCATTGGGCGGACCCAGGCGAACACGGCGTACCCGATGCGGGCGAACCAGTTCAACACCGGCAGCCGGGTGAGTTTCGCCAGCCAGCGGAACCCCGGCACGCACTCCCACATGCCGGCCAGCGCATCGACGCCGAACAGCATCGTCCCGCTCGCCTCGTCGCGGACGTGCATGTGCTTCTGCACCCGCACGGCATCGATCCCGTGGGCGGCCGGGTCGAAGTCGGGGAGCGAGATGTCGATGTAGGCGAGCGAGCCGTCCGTCACCCGCTTCTGGAACAGGCCGATCTCGGTCGCGCACAGGTGGCACAGGCCGTCGTAGAAGATGGTGCGGCGGACGGTGGTGGTGCTCATGTAAGGGATGATAGGCGCACCGCCGGGTCGGGGCGGGTCACGGACCGTCGAACAGTTTCGGGTCGGGTTTGACCACGTCGAGCGTCAGGTCGGTCCACTCGCCCAGGGGTTTCGCCTTCGTCCGCACTTGCACCTTCGTGGCCAACTTCACTCCGGCGAACTCCTTGTGCTCGGCGAAGGTCAACTCCTTCATCACCGGCACGGCCATCTCGCGGCCGTTGTACGCCAGGCGGGCGAGCAGTTTCGTCTTGGCGTCGATGCTCACCCGCACGTACCCGCTCGCCGGCACCCAGGCGTGCAGTTCGCCCACGCTCGGGTCTTTGCCGTCCGCTTTGCTCACCAGCACGGCCGGGTCGGTGAAGGGGAACAGCAGGGCGAGGGCGTCTTCGTGGCACTGCGCGGTCACGTCGGCGCGGTCGTCCGTGCCGAGCGGGGTCTTCACCTTGTCGCCGCCGCTCGCCCGCCACGCCCCCGACGAACCGAATGCGAACAGCAGTTGCTGGTTCACACCGCCGCCCAGGTCGAGATCGACGCGGAGGCGGTAGCCGCCCGGCCAACTCAGGTGGCGGGTCCAGGTGGCCGGGAACCGCCCGGCCGTGCTCTCCTGGTAGCCCTTGCGAGTGAACGAGCACTCCTTCAGCGCGGCCAGCCTGTCCGGCTGACCGCCGGTGTGGGCGGCGAGCATTTCGTCGAGCAGTCTCTTGGCGTCCGGGTCGGACGCTTCGGGCCTGGCCGGCGTCTTCAGTTCGTTGTCGTCCGCCTTCGGCTTGTCGATCGCCTTCGCCTCGATGATCGGCGCCGGCTTCTCCCCGCACCCGACCAACAGGCCGGCGGACGCCGCCAGGAGCAAAAGTGTGGCGAAACGGTTCATGCGTGTGCCCCTCGAGATAGGGTGGGTCGCTCTCTCCGAGAGCGACATCAGAACCGACTCTCGGAGAGTCGGCCACCCTAAGATCCCCATGCCGCCCGCCGCACCTTTTCGGCCGGCGGGTCGCTCATGCCGCTCTGGTATAGCGACAGGTCGGTCAGCCCGCTCAACCCGGCCCATTTCAATAACACCTCGGCCGACTCGTCCGTGAGGAGGTTTCGGCTCAAATCCAGTCGCCCCAGCCGGCCGGGGGTGAGCGCGGCCGTCAGCGCCTTCACCCCGGCGTCAGTCATCTTGGTGTTGTACAGGGCGAGGTCGGCCAGTTGCGGCAGCCAGCCGGCTTCGCCCAGCACGTCGATCTCGCCTGTCATCAGGATGTTCTCGCCGAGCGTCAGCTTCCGCAGCCGGCCGAGGCTGGTCGCCTCCACCAGCCCCCGCAACTTGGCCTTGCTCAGCATGGCCCCTTGCAGGTCGAGTTGTTCCAGTTGGGCGGTGACGGGCGAGCGGAACAGGCGGTCGAACGTGTCGTTGGCGATCACCAGTTGCCGCAGGGCGAGGTGCTTCAGCTTGCCGAGCGTGCGGGAGTTGCTCAGCGCGTCCAGGGCGAACGGCGGCAGCGGGTTCATGGACAGGTCGAGCCGCTCCAGGTTCGCCAGGTGCGGCGACTGGGCCAGGGAGCGGAGCGACTTGGCGGTCACCCCGCACCGGCACAGGTCGAGTTCGCGGAGGTTCTTCAGGTGCGGCGACTGGGCCAGGGCGAACACGGCGTCCTCGCCGACGTGCGTGTTCGACAGGCCGAGGCGGGTGAGGTTGGCCGCGTTCGGCGACTGGGCGATGGCGATGACCCCGGCGGAGGTGAGTTCACCGCTGCCGAAGTCGAGGCTTCGCACGCCGGCGAGCAGGTCCGACTTGGCGAGGGCGACGGCCTCGTCGGTGCTCACCACGTTGAACCCCAGGTCGAGGTCGGTGAGGTGCCGCGCAGCCCCGCCCTTCACCAGCGCTTCGGTCACGCCGGTCAGGTGCCCGGCATACCCGCTGATGGTCAGCCGGCGGAGGTGCTTCACCGCGTCGGAGGCGAACAGGTCGCGGAGCAGCGGTTGCGGGAACTGGTCGCCGCTCAGGAACAGGTCGGTCAGCGCGCGGAGGTGCGGCGCGCGGGCGATTTCGGCGAGCCGTTTCGGGTCCTGGCCTTCCAGTCCGAATTCGGCGGCACGCACGTCGGCCAGCACGGGCGACGCGAGAAATGCCTCGGCGGAGGCCGGGTCGTCGCTGTCGAACTCGACACTCAGTTTGTGCGGGCGGGCGGCCTTGAACTCCGTCACCCGCCGCAGCATCGCCCCGCTGGTGCCGGTCAGCCGCAGTTCCCGCACGGCGGCCTGGTCGAGCGGGTCGAACACGTCCGCCGGCGCGTCGTCCTCGGCCGCCACGTCGAACGCGGTGGCGTGCCGGCCGTGCGGGTGGCTCATCAACGCCCGCAGGTCGGCCGCCGACGCCACGCCGTTCAGGTCGAGCGTCTCCAGCCACTCGCCCTGCCCCGCCGGCAGGCGGTCGAGTGCCGCCCGCACCACCGTAGCCGGCCCGGTCAGCCGCAGCAGCCCGCGGTCGAACCGCCCGCTGGCGTGCGGGGTGTCGTCCTCACTCGTCGGGCGGTCGGTGAACTTGAACCAGTGCGGCCCGCTGTACGGCACCCCGGCCCACCGGCGAACGTTCTTCTTCAACAGCCGGCCGAGGGCGACGACCTCCTCGCACTGGTTCGGGTGCCACTCGCCGTCGTCCGTTTGGGCCAGTTGCAGGCGGATGAACTCGGCCCGCTCCGGGTCGCCGGCGGCGGACAGGTGGTCGGCCAGCGCCCGCCGCGGGGCGTCGTCGGTCGGCGACCGCTTGGCGGCGGCGAGCAACTCGGGCAGTGGGTCGGGCATGGCCAACCGAGAGGGGGGAAAACGGAAACGCCCAGGCACACCGGCGTGCCTGGGCGTTGTCTTACGAACCGCGCGCCCGACGGGGCGACGTTACTTGCCCTTCTTCTGGAGCACGATCTTGCTCTTCACCTCTTGCTGCACCACCCCGCGGACGTACCGGCTGGTCATCTTGTTCGTCGGCCGCACCATCACGAACGCCCCGTTGAACCCCGGCACCGACCCGCGGATCAGGAGCAGGTTGTTCTCCAGGTCGAGCCGCACCACCTTCAGGTTCCGCACCGTGCGGCGGGTGTTCCCGTACTGACCGGCCCGCTTCAGACCCTTCTTCGGACGACCCGAACCCCGGTTGCTCGCCAGCGACGAGGTGCTACCGGCTTGCCGGTGGACCTTCTTCGCCCCGTGTGCCGCCGGCAGGCCGTCGAAGTTGTGCCGCTTCATGACCCCCTGGTACCCGCGGCCCTTGCTGGTGCCGATCACGTCCACCGCCTTCACGTCGGCGAACACGTCGGCCACCTTCAGCACCTGACCCACGGTCACGGTCGGGGCGGCGTCCAGGCGGAACTCGCGGATGTGCTTCTGCGGCTCGCAGTCGGCCTTCGGCGGCAGTTGCACGCCGGCCTTCATGCGGGAGTCCTTCCGCTTGCTGGTCAGCCCCTTCGCCACGTGCCCCTGTTCGGCGCGGATGGCGTTCTTCCGCTTCTTGTCTTTGAACCCGAGTTGCACGGCGAAGTAGCCGTCTTTGGCGTCCGCCGTCTTGATCTGCAGCACCGGGCACGGCCCCAGTTCAATGACGGTCACCGGCTCGACGGAGCCGTCGTCGTTGAACACCTGGGTCATGCCCACCTTAAAGCCCAATAGGCCCATCGCCTTCGACATGGGGGATTCCTGCGGGAGCTGTGCCCGCGTCGGAGTGTGTGAGCCGACCCGCTCGTCCGGCGAGTGACCGCCGCGGTTCGATCGGCTTCCCCGGCGCCGCAGGCGGGGGGAAAGGAACCATGATAGTGGGGCGAACGAGGAGGGCAAGGGAACCGGATGGTTTCATTCCACCACCCCCCACCCATCCGTGGAATCATGTCCCAATCGTGGAAGATCCCATGCCGGCCAAGGACTTACGGCGAACACCGGCCCCGATGCTGATGACGGAAACCCAGTCCGGCGGCGGAGCATCACAGTGCGACCTGATGGGAGAACCTGATTCCCGTGAGGTGATGCCCCCCCTCACCCGCCGCGGGTGCAACGCACCCTACGGCGACCGCGATCTAGAGTTCATCCTTGATCGCTCGATGTCCATC
>JANNDF010000360.1:0-10918 GCA_031387445.1 Planctomycetia bacterium | reverse complement strand
CCAAGTCGCTCCATCCACGCCCGAAAATTCACCGCCTCCACCGGGAACTCGGCCCGCTTCGCCAGCATGGGGAAGTGCCCGTCCACCCACCCGCGGGCGGCGGCCTCCTCCCACGTCACGTTCCCGATGTCCCGCGACTTCAGCAGCACCAACTTGTCGGCGTTCACATACAAGGCGACCGCCAGCGCGAGCGAGTCGCTGGTCACGGCCCACGTGTGCGGCACGCCGTCGTGCCGGCGGAAGAACTCGAACTCGTCCAGCACATACACCCGGCTGGGGTCGTCCCACCGCTTCTGTTCCAGCTCGCCATAGGTGGGGTTGTCGAGCAGTTCGGCATCCGGCAGCAGGTGAATGAGCAACCGGGCGGTCACGGAGAGCGTTCGCACGGCCAGCCAGTGCGACGCCTCGTCGCCCAGGTGGTGGACGCGATCCAGGGCATGGATGACATCCGCGAACGGCCCGCCGCCGGGCACGAACAGCACCGGCGCGGGCTGGGCCGCCGCCCAACGCGCGAGCGCCGGCCCGAGTTGCGGCAGGTCGAACAGGCTGCCACCGACCTTTGCGACGATCATGACACCTTCCGGTGACCCCGGCAGTGATGCCGGGGGTTGCTTGTCTCCCCACCCCCGGCATCACTGCCGGGGTTCACCGACATCGGCCTCTCGCGTGCCAGCGTCGCCACGGCGAACGCCGGCGCACACTCGCTCAAATTCGGCCCCAGGCGGTCGGTCAGGCTCACCACTTCGTCGAAGTGCGACCGCAGCGACTGCACCGCTCGGCGGGCCAGGAACTCTCCCGACCCGCTGGTGATGGCCCACTGCCGCACGCCGAGCGACTCCCGCTGAAGGCCGATCACCCGCCGCGTTTGCTGCTCCACTGCTTTTAGCACAAGTTGGTACTGGCGGTCGGCGGCGAGGGTGGCCAGCCGGAGCGTTTCCGCCTCGCTCACGGTCGTGCGGTCCCCGCCGATCATGTGGGCGATGCGGGAATGTGCCCCGCGGACGGTTGCGGCCCGGCTGTCGGCGGTGTCACAGTCGGTCGGGTCTTCGGGCAAATTCCCGAGCAGCAGGTGGGCGTCGTGGCTGGTGGCGAAGAACTCGGCACACGTCTCGCCCGGCGGCAGGAGGGCACACAGCGGCGTCCGCTTCACCCCGGTGTACACCAACTCCTGGTGTCGCAGGCGGTCGGTGTCGGTCAAACCGCGGGTCCACGGCTTGCCGTCCAGAATGGGAATCACGTCCGTGGTGGTGCTGCCCACGTCTACCAGCACGCAGGTGCCCAGCGGGTTCAATCCGCCGGCGAAGGTGGCGAGGGCGTGCCAGTTGTCGGCGGCCACTTCGTCCCACCGGGCACGGGCCTGGTCGCTGTCGAGGAACGTACCATCCGTACTCCAGAACCGCACCGGCCGCGAGCGGGCCACGTCCAGCACGGCGGTGATGATGGCGTTCACGCCGGCTTCTTTCGTCTCGAAGCAGTCGCACAGTTCGCCGGTCATGGTGACGGCGAACTCCTGCACGTCGTCGAATTGTTTCACCAACTCGGCGAGGGCGGACGGCAGTCTGTCCGGTTGCTTCCACAAGGCGAACGGCACGGAGACCCCCCGCCCGCCGGGGTTGGTCGTGGCGACCTTCAGGTTCGCCCCGCCGATGTCGAGTCCTAAAACGACGTGTGACATACTCGCCATAGATACAAGGTTCGGGCATGGCTCGCTACTTGGTCGGCATCGACCTCGGCACTACCAACACCGCCCTCGCGTTCGTCGACCTGAAGGCGAAGGCGAAGGGCGGGCCGAAGCTGCACACCTTCCCGGTGCCGCAACTCGTCGGCGCGGGGCAGATGGGCGAGCAGCCACTACTGCCGTCGTTCCTCTACCTGCCCGGCCCGCACGACCTGCCGGACGGTGCGACCGCACTCCCGTGGGACAAGGCCGCGACCGAGGTGGTCGGCCAGTTCGCTCGCACGCACGGGGCGAAGGTGCCGGGGCGGCTGGTATCGTCGGCGAAAAGCTGGCTCTGCCATCCGGGGGTGGACCGCACCGCACCGCTGCTCCCGTGGGCCGCCCCGCCGGAGGTGAACCGCCTCTCCCCGCTCGAAGTGTCGGCGAAGTACCTCCGGCATCTGGTGAACGCCTGGAACTCGGCGAAGGGGCGTGCCCCGGAAGACTTCCTCGAAGAGTGCCCGGTGGTGCTGACGGTGCCGGCGAGCTTCGACGATGTGGCCCGCAACCTGACCGCGGATGCGGCGAGGCAAGCCGGACTCAAACACGTCACCCTTCTCGAAGAGCCGCAGGCCGCGTTCTACTGCTGGCTCGGCATGCACACCGCCGACGACGCCGGGCGGGTGGAACCGGGCATGCGGTGCGTGGTCATCGACGTGGGCGGCGGCACGTCCGACTTCAGCCTGATCCGGGCGGGGGAAGACGGCGGGGAGATGACATTCGCCCGAGATGCCGTCGGCGATCACCTGTTGCTCGGCGGCGACAACATGGACCTCGCCATTGCGAAGGGGGTCGAGGCGAAGCTGAGCGGCAAGCTCGACGCCGGGCAGTTCGGCTCACTCGTGCAGGCCTGCCGTGGGGCGAAGGAGGCGCTGCTCGGCCCGAACCCGCCGGCCGACTACGCCGTGACGGTGGTGGGTAAGGGCCGCTCCGTCATCGCCAGCAGCGTGACCGCCCACGTGACGCCCGCCGACCTGAAGGCGATCCTGTTCGACGGCTTCTTCCCGCTCGTGCCGTTCGACACCGACCCGTCCCGCACCGCCCGCACCGGCCTGCAAGAGATGGGCCTGCCGTATGTGTCCGACCCGGCCGTGAGTAAGCACCTCGCGTCGTTCCTTCGCCAACAACTCCCCGACGGCGAGTCGCCCGACGCCATCCTCTTCAACGGCGGGGTGTTCCAGCCGAAGCCCCTCCGCGAGCGGATCGTGGAGGTGATGACGCCGTGGTTCTCCAAGCCGCGGAAGCCGTGGAAGCCGGTGGTGCTGACGAACCCCAGCTTGGACTTGGCCGTGGCGTGGGGGGCGGCGTACTCGGCGTGGCTGCAACACAGTGGTGGCAAGCGGATCGGCGGGGGCACGGCCCGTTCGTATTACGTGGGAGTTTCGGACACCTCGGAAACGACGAGTGCGGAACGCGGAACGCGGAACGCGGAATCGAATACAGGGTCTGAACTCCGCACTCCGAATTCCGCGTTCCGCACTGTGGTGTGCGTGGTGCCGAGACGGCTGCAAGAGGGCGAAGAGGTGGCTATCCCGAAACCGGAACTGGAATTGGCCATCGGCGAGCCGGTGCTGTTCCCGCTGTACACCTCCACCGTGCGGAACGACGACAAACCCGGCGACGTGCTGCGGGTGAGTCCGTCGCAGTTGCTGGAGTTGCCGCCGCTGCACACCATCTTGCGTGGGGGCAAGCGGAGCGGGGTGAAGCGGGTGCCGGTCACGCTCGCGGCGAAGAGTACCGAGATCGGCACGCTGGAACTTTTCTGCGTCAGCAAGGAGAACAACCGCTGGAAGCTGGAGTTCAACGTGCGGGATGTGGTGCGTAGCCGCGAGTCGGAGACGAGCGCGACCGACACGCCGGCCGAACCGACCGCCGTCATCGACGTGTTCGACGACGCCAAGACGCAGGCCGCCGGCGAGTTGATCCGCAAGTGCTTCGACACCGGCACGCCGACGCCGCAAGAGTTGACGAAGCAAGTGGAGGCGGCCATCGAGTTGAACCGTCAGGAGTGGCCGACGGGGTTGTGTCGGCGGTTGTGGGACCACCTGACCGAAGCGGCCGACCAGCGGGCGAAGACCCCGCCACATTTATCCCGCTGGTACAACCTGGTGGGGTACTGCCTGCGGCCGGGGTTCGGCGACCCGATCGACCGCTACCGCGTGGAGGGGCTGTGGAAGCTGATCACCGCCACCGCCAGCGGGAGCATCAGCGGGGGGAACAAGCTGGTGGTGCCGGAGGGCGGGGCCGACTACTGGATCATGTGGCGGCGGGTGGCCGGCGGGCTGAACGGGGCACTCCAACAGGCGCTGTGGGCACGACTGAAACTGGTGCTGATCCCGCCGAAGAACAAGCCGCCGGTGAAGGTCCACCCGAACGAACTGACCGAAATGTGGCGAGCGGTGTCGAGCCTGGAGCGACTCGACGTGAAGACGAAAGAGCTGCTCGGTGACATCCTGTTGTCACAATTAAAGAAGCTGCCGGCGGCGCCGAACTACCTGTTCTGGTCGCTCACCCGGCTCGGCGGGCGGGTGCCCTTCTACGGCCCGCTGAACACGGTCCTCCACCCGTTGGTCGCCGAGCGGTGGCTGGAAACGGTACTCGACTTCCGCCCGCAGGTGGAATCGGAACTGATGGGCTGGGCGTTCTGTCTGGCTCAGTTGGCGCGGCGGAGCGGGCTGCGGGGCATGGACGTGGACGACGACGTGAGCGCGGGCGTGGCGAAGCTGCTGCGGTCGATCCGCGTGCCGGAGGCGTGGCCGAAGATGGTCGAACAGGTGGTGACCGACCAGGGCGACGAGCAGAGCCGCATGTTCGGCGAGAGCCTGCCGATTGGGCTACGGCTGAAATAGGCGAACCCCGGCAGTCATGCCGGGGGGGGTGTTCCTGGACCGCCGGCGTCAGCCGGCCGGGTGGAAGCACCCAGCCCGCTCACGCGGGCGGTTCCAGAAGAACCCGCAACCTCGCGGTCGCGGCTCGTCGCCGTTCCCCCGACCGGGGGTTACTGTTTGCAGTTCGCCCCTCACTTACCGCCGGAATACCCACTGAAGTCCACCGGCGGCAGGCCGGAACTCGACTTCTGCCCGCCGACCGTCGCCATGCCCGCCCCCGGCGTCCGGTCGTACGAGCTGTTCGTCTTGAACCCGGCCTGCGACAGGCCGTCGTCCTTCGGGGCGAGCGGCAGCCCGCCGGTCGCGGTGCCCATCGGCTTCTTCGTGTACTTGATCTGCACCTTCTCCTCGTCCTTGCCGGCGAAGATCGAGCCGAACCCGCTCGTGGCGGTGGCGGCCATCCGGTCGGACGGCTTCACCGGCGTGTTCGGGTCGAACGGCTGACCCGGCTTGCCCTTCGGCACGATGTTCTCGATGACGACGTCCCCTTCCTGCTGCTGCAACTTGGCGATGGCCGCCTCGCGGTCGCTCGCCTTCAGTTCGATCACCCCGCCGTTCGCGTCCTTCTGCACGTAGCTGAACTTGTGGCACCCCACCCCGCCGAGTACGGCCAGGCCGCACGCCACCACCGCGATCGCACGTCGCATCGCAGTCCCCCCGAAATATGGATTGGCCGATCGGATTCCCCAATCCGAGTGCGAGGGGGATAGCGAGGGGTGAGGTGGAGTGCAAGGGGAAGTGTGAATCAGCGATCAGGGCGAGCCGAGGTCCGTAAGGACCCGGTTCAGTTCAATAACCGGCGGCTTACGCCGCTCGGCTCGCCAAGTCCCATCACTTCATCTCGGCGATGCGAATGTTGCGGAACAGCAAATCCGTGGTCTTGTCGTGCCCTTGTAGCGACAGGTGGCCGGCGTCCAGCCGCAGCCCCTTGCGGGGGTTCTCGTCCTTCGCCCGGTCGTCCGTCCAGACCACCACCGGCACGCCGTCCACCCAGGTGGCGAACGTCGGCCCCTTCGCCACCAGCGTGAGCGTCATCCACTCCTTGTCCTTCGCCACCACCTTGCGGGCGGGCACGCGGCGGTAGATGGCCCCGGTGCCGGCGTCCTTCGGCTTGTTCGGGTCGTTGTCCGTCATGGCGTTGTTGATCTGCATCTCGTACCCGTTCTGGTACTGCCCGTCGATGCACCGGAAGAACACCCCGCTGTTCAGCCCCTCGCCGTTCGTCTTGCACTCCAGTTGCAGCACGAAGTCAGCGTACTTGCCGGCCGTCTGCAAATCGCCGGGGCCGTTGGTCAGGTGGAGTTCGCCGTCCTTCGTCACCTCGGCCGTGCTGAGCATCCGCTTCTCGTCCTTGAACACGCTCCACCCGGTCAGGTCCTTGCCGTTGAAGATGGGCTTGAGGCCGGCCGGGGTGAAGGTGATCGACGTGACCGTGTAGCCCCCCGACAGCACCCCTTTCGCGGGGTAGGTGAAGAGTTCACCCGCCTTGTGTTCGTACTTCGTGAACAGGCTCGGGTCGGCGTCGGAGATGGAGACTTCGCCGGCCGGCAGCGGGCACTTGAAGGTGACAGAAGCCCCTTTGCCGAACACCAGCTTGCCGTCCTTCACCGTCACGTCGCCCTTCGTTTCCCAGCCGAACGTGGATTCGCCGTCGAACAGCTTCACAACGGGCGTGGCGGGTTTGAGGTCCGCGGCGAGGGCGAGTGAGGCGGCGAAGAGAACGGCGAGCATGATGGGACCTTCGGGAAGAGGGGGTTGTTGTAGTGGTTGACGGCACTTGAACTGAACGCCAACTGCGCCCACATCGCCCTTCTGGGGGGTGGTCGTCGGGGTGAACGGGGTGAACCCGGCGGGTGAGCTGAATGCCGACCAACCCCTCTCCCGGCCGTTCTCGCTCCGCTCGAACGTCCACCCTCTCCCTCAAGGGGAGAGGGTTTTCCACGCCCACCTCATCGAGTGCCCAGAGACACGAGCGGTGCAGACCACACACCCTCTCCCCCTGAGGGAGAGGGTCGCCGGGGGAACGCAGTTCCCCGGCGGGGAGAGGGGTCCGAACCACACGCACTCACTTCTCCTCTTCGGCCCACACGCTGATGCCGAACCCGTTCAGGTCGATGTCCTCGCCCTTCTCGCCGTCGCCCGGGCCGCCGCGGTCGAGGGCCAGTCGCAGGTAGACCCAGAAGCAGGCCGTCTCGCCGTTCAGGTCGTACCCGGCGGCGTCCACGTCCGTCTCGAGCATCCACCGCCAGGTGCGGCGGTCGGTGCCGGCCTCGCTCGCCTCCTCCTGCCACCCCTTGAGCACCCGCTCCATCGCCTGCACGGCCGCCTTCCACGCCTTCGGCTCCTCGACGTACACCCGCAGTTCGTCCGGCTGCGGGTCGAACTCGGCGGCGGGCACCGCCTTCACCGCGTCGAACAGGCGGTGCTCCAGGTGCGAACACCGCCACGGCGACCACAGGTGGAACGTCACCCCCGCCGCGTCCATCTTCAGCCCGTACAGATCGACCAGCATGGCGAATGACTCCGGTCAACTCTCCCAGGGCTTCCGCCCTGGGCTACGTCCGCCGGCCCCTTCGGGGCGTGGGCGGTGAAACTGTCTTGCGTCCTGAAAGGACCGCCGGGTGTAGCCCAGGGCGGAAGCCCTGGGGACCAAACCGATCACAACTTCGGCACCGTCCCCGCCGGAATCGCCCCCTTCTTCAGCCCCTCCTCGAAGTCGAGGATGAACTCTTCGAGCACCCGCTTGCTGCTGGCGCGGGCGAGCGGACCCATCTTGTCGATGAACAGGGTGCCGTTCAGGTGGTCGATCTCGTGCTGCCAGATGCGGGCGGCCAGGTCCGAACAGACCATCTCGTGCAGGTTCCCGTCCAGCCCGTAGAACTGGGCCTTCACCGTCTTGAACCGGCGGATGTCCTGGTACAACTCGGGGAAACTCAGGCACCCCTCGCGGGATTTCTCCGCCCCTTTGCTCTCGATGATCACCGGGTTGATGGCCACCAGTTCGGCGTCCTTCTGCTCCGGGTCGCCGGCGAAGTTGATGACGATCATCTGGTAGTCGAGGGCCACCTGCGGGGCGGCGAGGCCCAGCCCCTCGGCCTTGTACATCAGCTCCAGCATCTGCGCCGCGGCCGTTCGCACGCCCTCGTCCAGGGCGGTCAGCGGGCGGCACTTCGCCCGCAGCGCCGGGTGCGGGTACTTGACGATCTTCATCGCACGGGTCCGGAAGGCCTAAAGAGCAATTATACCACCGCCGCGGGGGAAACTGGAGAGTGAGCGCGGCGCGAGCGGGACTCGCCGGCGGAAATGCGTTCGGGCGAAATAGGGGGGCGTTCGGCCCTGGCCTCACTCCCACCCGCCGCCCTTGCGGGTGGACTTCTTCTCCCCCTGCTTCTTCTTGTCGTCCAGCCGGCGGCGTTGCGACGCCTTCGTCGGCTTCGTCTTCTTCCGCGGCTTGGGCGGGGTGAGGGCGGCCCGCACCATGTCGGCCAACTTCTCCTCGCACCGCTGCCGGTTCCGCTCCTGGTCGCGGTACTCCTGCGAGGTGACCAGGAACTCGCCCTCGGTGGTCACGTGCGACGGGTGGGCGGCCAGCAGCCGGGCCTTGGCGTCGGGCGGGACGGCGGCGCTCGCCGCCACCGCCCACCGCAGCGTCGCCTTGCTCGCCACCTTGTTCACGTTCTGCCCGCCGGGGCCGCCGCTCCGCGCGTACTCCCACCGCAGTTCGTCGTCGGGAATGCTCACGCGGTCGGTCACGGCGATCATCACGGCACCTTATTTGGGCGGCAGGGTGATCTTCAGCAGTACCACCCGCGTGCGCGAGTTCGGGTGCCCCGGCTCGGCCGGGTACACCCACTCGGGGGGCACGCCGCCGGGCGGGGAGCGGTAGTAGTTCACTGCCATCTGGTGTCGGGTGCTGTTGAAGTCGGGCGACTCCGGCTCCCCGTATTTGAACTCCAGGACCACGAACACCACCCGCTGGTCGGCCTCCGGCGGGTCGGGCTTGATGGCCGTCGTCGCCTCACCGGAGAAGAACTGGCACCACTGGTAGTGGTCGATCACCACCACCCCCTTCTTCTGGTCGTCGGGCAGGGCGTCGATGGCCTGCCGCAACTCCTCCCCGGCCGTCTTGTGCCCGAGCCGGTCCTCGTGCAGGCGGGTGTTCAGCACCGGCACGGACCCGAACCCGACCCCCACCGCGCACAGAACCCACGGCCACCACTCGCCGCGGGTCACACGCCCCAGCCCGGTCAGCCCCACCCGGTCGGCCAACCCGGCCCACAGTGCGAACCACGCCGGCATGCCGCCGGCGGCGAACAGCACGCCCACCGTCACCACCGGCAGCAGGTGCCTCTCGGACACGTACCCTTTGCGGAAGCCGAGGACGAGCACCACCGCCAGTTGCCCGACGGCATAAAGGACGGGCAGCCAGAACCGCGGTTCGCGCCACACCCGCCGGACGGTCATCGCCAACCCAATGACGGCGTAAATGGCCACCCCGTAGTGCCCGACCTTCCACCACTCCTTGGCGGTGATCAGCCCGGTCCACACTGCTCTGGGGTCCGGGACCGTTTCGGCGAACACCGGTCCGCCCGCTGGCGCCCGTGCGTCCTCCCGCACCTCCTCCTTCGCGTCGTCCTTCATCGCACGCTTGTTGGTGAAATCGCCGATGACGGCCATGTACGGCGCGGCCGGGGTGGCGAACCCAATGGCCAGCGCCGCCACCGCCCCGGCGGTGCGGGCGAACCCCGCCCGCCGCACCCGCGGCAGCAGGGTGGCCACCGCCGCCAGCGGAACGAGGACGCCTTCCGGCCGCACCAGGTACGCCAGCCCGGACAGCAGCCCGCACGCCAGCAGCCACGGCCACGCCCGCGTGCGGTCGATGGCCCGCACACGGCACGAGATGGCCGACACGGCGAAGAAGAGGAACAGCCCGTCACTCAGCCCGTCGGCGGTGTCGCGGGCGA
Organism: Planctomycetia bacterium; assembly: GCA_031387445.1. Taxonomy (GTDB): domain Bacteria; phylum Planctomycetota; class Planctomycetia; order Gemmatales; family Gemmataceae; genus JALHQU01. The sequence goes on along the minus strand of JANNDF010000360.1, from coordinate 1,349 downwards.
ACACGGGCAGGAACTGCAACAGCATCGCCGACCAGAACCCGGCGGCGGGGCTGAACAGGCGACGGCCGAGGCGGTAGACGGGGATGACGATCAGCACGCCGGCGACCGAACTGGCCACCTGGGCGGCGAGCAGCATGTGCTCGGTGAGCGGGCCGTGTGTGGGGATCAGCCGGCTGACGACCAGCACGGCCAGCGGGTAACCCGGCGGGTGAGCTTGTTCCCGCAACACGTTCGACCGAGAGCGGGTGGAGTCGCCAAGGGCGAGGGCGTATCGGGCGAAGCCGATGCTGTCGCGGGCGGTGACGCACGTGTTCGCCACCACCCACCAGTGGACGGCCGCGGCCACCGCCAGCAGCACGAGCAGCCGCCACCGGTCGGAACCCGACGGGGGCGGTGGTGGGGCGGCGGGCGGGGCGGGAGTCATTCGGGGGACCATGCAAACTCGGCGGGCCGGCGAGCGGGAATGGTAGGATACGTCCGCGAGCAGCGTCAATACCCACTGCCGTCGGAGAATCCGCGAACGGAGCGGGTCCGCCCGTTTCGCCCGGCGTCCTTCCTTTCGCCCGCCGCGGTCGCTACCCTGATCAGCGGAAGCGGCTCGCCCGGCCGGACTTCACCCCGCCCCGACCGTTCCGCCCACGGAGGCACTGGCATGGGTGCCAACCCGCCGGCCAGTACCCGCATCACCCTGCTGCACCGGCTGAACGAGAAGCCGGACGACCAGACGTGCTGGGCCGAATTCGTGGCCGTGTACGCCCCGGCCATCCACCAGTGGTGCCAGCACTGGGGGCTGCAAGAGACGGACGCCCAGGACGTGACGCAGAACGTGCTCTTCCGCCTGACCACCCGCCTGCCCAACTTCAAGTACGACCGCACGAAGAGCTTCCGCGGGTGGCTCAAGACGCTCACCCACCACGCCTGGCACGACTTCATCACCGAGGCCGGGTACCGCAACACCCGCGGCAGCGGGGACACGCGGGTGAACGAGCAGTTGAACTCGGCCGAGGCCAAGCAGGATCTGACCGCGCGGGTGGAGGCGGCCTTCGACAAGGAACTGCTGGAGATCGCCGTCGAGCGGGTGAAGGGGCGGGTGGCGGCGGCCACCTGGCAGGCGTTCCAGATGGCCGCGTTCGACGACGTGCCGCCGCAAGAAGTGGCCGACCAACTGGGCATGCGGGTGTCGCAGGTGTATTTGGCCAAACACCGCGTCCAGAAGCTGCTCCAGGAAGAGGTCGCCACCCTCGAAGCGGCCGAACTGTGAGCGATTCAAGTGGGGCAGGCGGGCCCCCCGCCAGGGCACAGGGAGGCGGGGGGCCCGGCCCCCCCAAACCCCCCACCCCCCCACCCCC
>JANNDF010000250.1:0-4980 GCA_031387445.1 Planctomycetia bacterium | reverse complement strand
CCGGGCACGGGTCTTTGGGCTGGTTGGGCTGGGGAGTCTCCGAACGTGCAGAGACAAGCGGGGTGATCAACCACGCCCCCTCCCCCCGCCGGGGAGAGGTCGCCGCCCCGAGCGGAGCGAGCGAACCGGGTGAGGGGTCTTCATCCCACATCACCCCTCACCCGCCGGGTTCACTGCGTTCACCCCGGCGACCTCTCCCCAACGGGGAGAGGTGGGTGTGGTTGCATCTCCGCCGAATCGATTCGTTGCGACGGAGAGGCGAGGCTCTCCACCTTCTTCCGCTCCGGCCACTTCACCAGCACCACGCCGACGACGATCACCGCCCCGCCGATGAGGGTGGACACCGACACGCTCTCGTGCAGGAACAGGCAGCCCCACAGGATGCCGAACGCCGGGATGGCGTACACCACCGTGATCGCCCGCGTCGGGCCGATGTTCGCCAGCAGGCGGAAGTACATCAGGAACGCGACGGCCGTGCAGACCACGCCGAGCGCCACCGCCGCCAGCCACGCCCCGCCACTCGGTACGGTTGCGGGCAGGTTGAACGCGGCCACCGGCAACATCAGCAGGGCGGCGAAGGACAGGCTGCCGGCCGACACCGCCACCGGCGGCACGCCCTTCAGCCGGCGGTTGATGATGTGCGACGACACGCTGTACAGGAATGCCGCCCCGAGGCAGGCGAGGACGGCCCACCCGTCGCCGGTGAAGGACAGCTTCTCCCACACCAGCGTCACCACCCCGGCGAACCCGACGCCCAGCCCGACCCCCTGCCGCAACGTGACCCGCTCTCGCAAGAAGGCGAATCCGAGCACGGCGACGAACAGCGGGGTGGTGGCGTTCAGCACCGAACTGTCACCGGCCGGGAAGGAGAGTGACGTCCCGTCGGCGGCCACGCGGGGCTGCATGGCCCACGCGAACAGGGTGAACGGGATGGAGCAGTTCAACGCTCCCAGCACGAGCATCGTGCCCCACTTCGCCCGGACGTGTGACCACTGGCGGCGGAGGAATACCGGCACCACGAGAACGACCGCGGCCACACCCAACCGCACCGCCACGACGGTGTACGCGGTGAACTCGCCCTCCTTCACCGCCATCTTGGTGAACAGGAACGACCCACCCCAGACGGCGGCGAGGAGCACCCACTCGATCACGTCGCGGACTCTCATCACGTTCGTTCCGTGTGGTGCAATCAACCGCTATTCTCGTCGGCCGTTCGCGGAACGGCGACTTTCGGCGGTGGTTGGGCGGACGGCGGGCTCTCCGGTACACTGTACCGGCCCTCGGAGGACCGCCCGTGCGCTCCGCTCTCGTCGTACTGCTGCTGTTGTCCGTGCCAGCCGTCGCGGTCGCCCAGCTCTCCCCGCCGAACGTCGTGCTCATCGTCGCCGACGACCTCGGCTGGGCCGAACTCGGCTGCTATGGGCAGAAGCAGATCAAGACGCCGAACATCGACAAGACGGCCGCCGGCGGGATGAAGTTCACGCAGTTCTACAGCGGACAGGCGGTGTGCGCCCCGTCGCGGTGCGTGCTCATGACCGGCAAGCACACCGGACACGCCGCCGTCCGCGACAACCGCGAAGCGCCGGAGAAGGCCGAAGGGCAACTGCCCATGCCGGCGGACGAGGTCACCGTCGCCACGCGGTTGAAGAAACTGGGGTACATCACCGCCGCGATGGGCAAGTGGGGGCTGGGCATGTTCGGCACCAGCGGCGACCCGCTCAAGCACGGGTTCGACACCTTCTACGGGTACAACTGCCAGCGGCACGCGCACAGCCACTACCCGACGTACCTGTATCGCAACGCCGAGCGGTTCGACCTGAAAGGCAACGACGGGGCGAAGGGCGACAGTTTCACGCAAGACCTGTTCGAGAAGGAGGCGCTCGCGTTCCTCGACGCGAACAAGGCGAAGCCGTTCTTCCTGTTCCTGCCGTTCACCGTGCCGCACGTGGCGGTGCAGGCGCCCGCCGACGCGCTGAAGGAGTACGAGGGCAAGCTGGGCGACGACCCGGCCTACGACGGCAAGAAGGGGGGGTACCGCGTTCACCCCGCCCCGCACGCCGGGTACGCGGCCATGGTGACCCGCATGGACCGCACCGTCGGGCGGATCGTGGACAAGCTGACGGAGCTGAAGCTGGACAAGAACACGCTGGTGCTGTTCACCAGCGACAACGGACCGACGCACAACGTCGGCGGGGCGGACAGCACCTTCTTCAAATCCGCCGGCGACCTGAAGGGGTTGAAAGGCAGCCTGTACGAAGGCGGCATCCGCGTGCCGCTGATCGCGTACTTGCCGGGCAAGATCAAAGCGGGGACGACGTGCGACACGCCGTTCGCCTTCTGGGACGTGCTGCCGACGCTGTGCGAGTTGGTGGGCGCGGAGGTGCCGAAAGGCATCGACGGCGTGTCGATGTTGCCCACGCTGCTCGGCAAGGGCGATCAGAAGAAGCACGACTTCCTGTACTGGGAGTTCCCCGGCTACGGCGGGCAGCAGGCGGTGCGGGAGGGGAACTGGAAGGCGGTGCGGCAGAAACTGGGCCAGAAGAAGATCGTGACCGAGTTGTACGACCTGAAGGCCGACCCGAACGAGACCACCGACGTGGCCGCCAAGCAGCCGGACGTGCTGAAAAAGCTGGAAGCGCGGATGGTCGAGCAGCACACGCCGAACAAAGAGTTTCCGCTGCAGGCGATCGACAAGTAGAGCGGGCCGCCGTCGAGCGGAGCGAGACAAGCCCCGCCGCCCTTGTAACCACGGGTGTCAACCCGCGGGTGGTTGCACCCAGGCGGCTGACGCCGCCGGTTCACCAGGACGGCGGGGCTTGTCGGTCTGACGACCGACGGCGGCCCGCCCTACAAAGATGTCATGTCCACCCCCACCGACAACCTGCTCCGCTACCGCCCGTGGAAGGGCGAACTCCGCCCGCCGCTGTTCGGCTCGCTGGCCATCGCCCGCGCCGGGCTGACCGTGCTCATGCGGCGGAAGCTGTTCTGGGCGGTGTACGCGCTCGCCGGGCTGGTGTTCTTCGCCTACTTCTTCGGCCAGTACGCGGTGGTTTGGGTGAAGCAGTACACCGGCAACAAGACGGTGGCGGTGATGGGCGTCCCGCTCCGGGTGAGCGAGTTCACCCGCCTGCTGGACGAGGTCCACCTGAACGGCGACGCCGAGACGTTCAGCAACTTCATCTGGTACGAGGGGTACGTCGCCATGATCGTCCTGGCCCTGGCCGGGGCGGTGCTGGTGGGCAACGACTTCCACCACGGCAGCCTGCCGTTCTATTTGTCCAAGCCGATCGGCCGGCGGCACTACGTCTTCGGCAAGGCGCTCGGCATCGGCGGGTTCGTCAACCTGCTCACCACCGTGCCGGCCATCGGCCTGTGGATTCAGGCCGGCATGCTCCTCGGCTGGCAGACGTACTTCTCCGACAACTTTCGCCTGCTGCTCGGCATCCTCGGGTACGGGGCGGTGCTCACCGTCACGCTGTCGCTTCTGCTGGTGGCGATGGCAGTGCTCGTCCGCCGCACCGTCCCACTGGTGATGATCTGGTGCGGGCTGTTCGTCCTCTTCCCCGCCCTGGCCGACTTCCTGGCCCGCTTCCAGAACCTCGGCGCGACGTGGCGGCTGATCGACCTGTGGAACGACATGTACCTGGTCGGCCTGTGGCTGCTGGGCGTGGAGCCGACCGAAGCCCGTAGCGGGTTCGAGCAGCCGCCCGTGTGGCAGGCGGCGGCGGTGCTCGCGTGCGTGTGTGCGGCCTGCTGGCTGTTCCTCCAGCGGCGGATCCGGGCGGTGGAAGTCGTTCGGTAATGCGTAATGAGTGATGTGGAGCGCGGAATGCGGAATGAAAACAGTCACAGCGAAATTGTCACCGCCACTTCGTCCGGTGGAACGGGGGCGACTCCGCACTCCGCACTCCGCACTCCGCACTCCGCATTACTGACTTTCGAGCTGGTCTCGAAGTGGTACGGGCCGGTCCTCGCGCTGAATCAGGTGACGCTCACACTCACCGGCGGGATCACCGGGCTGGTGGGGGCGAACGGGGCGGGCAAATCGACGCTCATCAAACTGGCCACCGGGCAAATCCGCCCGACCATCGGCCGGGTGACGGTGGCAGGCCTCGACGCCGGCGACTGGCGGGCACGGCGGCTCATCGGCTACTGTCCGGACCACGACGCCTTCTACGAAGACATGACCGGCCGGCAGTTCGTGCGGGAGATGGCCCGGCTGTTCGGCTACCCCGCCCGCGAGGTGCGATCTCGCACCGAGGCCGTACTCGACCGGGTGAGCATGACCGCCGCCGCCGACCGCGTGGTGCGGGGGTATTCCAAAGGGATGCGACAGCGGATCAAGCTGGCCCAGGCGCTGCTGCACGATCCGGGGCTACTCATTCTGGACGAGCCGCTGAGCGGCATCGACCCCATCGGCCGGCGCGAGATGATCGACCTGTTCGCGTCGCTGGCGGCGGCGGGCAAGTGTCTGCTCATTTCCAGCCACGAGTTGCAGGAGTTGGAAAAGCTGACCAGCCACGTGGTGCTGATGGGCCGCGGGCGGGTGGCCGCCGTCGGCACCGTCGGCGAAATCCGCGACCGGCTCGATCACCTGCCGGCCCGCGTGCGGATCGAGACGCCCGACCCGTTCGGCACGGCGAAGGTGCTGCTCGACACGGCCGGCGTGCTGGGCGTGGAGATGGACCCCGGCGGGGGGGCGGTGGTCGTCCGCACCCGGCACATCAAGCCGTTCGTGGACGGGTTCGCCGCCCTGGTGCTACGGCACCACCTGGACGTGCGGCAGTTCGAGCCGCTCGACGACTCCCTGCACGCCGTCCTCGGCTACCTGCTCGGCGGCAGCGGGAAGACGTAGATGGTCCTGTCAACGGAAGCCCCACCGGGGGGGGGGGGGCCCGACCCCACGGGCGACCGCCCCCCCCGGCCGGCCGCCCGGGCGAAAGCCAGGACGACGTCCCCGGCGGCGGGGCCCCCCGCCCC
>JANNDF010000181.1:0-6296 GCA_031387445.1 Planctomycetia bacterium | reverse complement strand
GGGGGTTCCCGCAGCGGCACTCAATACGGCGGGAGCACCCGGCGGAAGACGTGTACCAGCACCACGAAGAAGAAGAACAGGTTGCGGAACGGGATGGCCCACCACGCCAGCGGCACCGCCGGTTGCGGCGATTCTCGCCATTTCCCCTCCGCCAGCTTCAGGGCCAGTTTCTCCATCCACGCCACCGACCGCGGCCAGTCGGCCCAGCGGTCGAGCCCCTCCTTCGGGATGCCCGCCTTGCCGACGCGGGCGCCGACCAGCGCCCCGGTGATCGCTGCCACCGTGTCGGTATCACCACCGAGCCGAATGACCGATTCCACCGCCGTCCGGTAGTCGTCGGGGTGCTTCAGGAAGGCGTAGATGGCGACCGGCACCGTGTGGGCGATGTACCCGGTGACCCCGCGGGTGAGCTTCAACTCCGCCGCGAACTCGCCAACGGATTTGTTGGCTTCGTAAGCCGGGCGGATCACGTCAAGATTCCGGCCGAGGTCGGAGCCATCGTAACCCGCATTGCCTAACCAGAAGCCGAAGAGTGAAGGGTTAATCGGCTTACCCCGCCCTTGCAGCACACGGAGGGTCGTCATGCAAACTTCAATCGCTCCCAGGTCCGCTTGTCGGTCACAGTGGGTAAGGCGGGTCGAATCTCCGATCCATGGGAAGAATCCTGGTGCCCAGGTGGTATGGATGCCCGGTTCTTGACCCCAATCGGGGTCTTGCGGATTTCCCGCTGCGGCCACGACAATCGCCGCTCGCATCGCCGGGCCGTTGCCCGCCGACTTCACCCCGCTCTTGTGCGACGGCACGCCGAACCACAACCGCAGGCACGCGAGCAGCGTTGCCCGTCCGATGCCCACCGGACCCGCCAGGAACCACCACCGCAGCCGCCACGCCAGTGACCGCCGGAAGCGGTGACGATCCCCACCACTCCGCAACAGCGCCTGGGCCGTCATGCAGGCGTGTTCGGTGTCGTCCGACCCCATGCCGTAGCCGAACAGGAACCGCGGGCGGTCGAGGTTGGGGAACAGCTTCGCCACCCGCCGGGCCGACAGGTTCTCTGCCGGCAGACCCATCATGTCGCCGACCGCCTGTCCGAGCAGGCAGCCGACCACCGCATCGGGATCGAGGGGGCGAAGTTCAGACAAGGTCCACCCGCGGCGTCACCGCACTTTTAGCGATCAGGGCGGGCCAGTAGGCGAACACCTCTCGCACTGACGCCCGACCGGTGGTGTACCCGGTGGTGCCGGCGTACCCGCTCGTCACGAGCGGGGCGAACTCCTTCGTGAACCGCTCGACGGCTGCCTTGTTCGGATCACGGACGGCCACGCGGAGCACGACTTCGAGGGGATCCGAAGAACCGCACCCGGAGGGTGCGGAGTACATTCCGACACCCGGCACGCAGTCGCCGCCGCCGAGCACTTCAACCAGGCTGTGCGAGAAGGTGTGTCCGGCTTGCTTCAACCGCTCCAGCATGATCCGTCCGCTGTGCCTCGCTTTCGCCACCGCGTTCGGGCCGGGGATGACCAGCGTGCCGGCGGCAGTCCACCCGTCGCGGTAGGCGATCGACACCTTGTAACTGTCGCTCGCCGGATGTCCCTTCGCCCCGACGCACCGCATCACGTTCGCCGCATCTTGTGTGAATGTTGGGGTGGTGAAATCGGCGATCACATCGGGGGTGAAGTAGCGGCCGGGGTCGGCCACCTCGTACAGCAGCTGCTCGCTCACCGTTTCCAGGTTCACCGCCCCGCCGCTGCCGGGCGGTTTCGAGATTGTGAAGGTGCCGTCCGCCGCGATGTCCACGAACGGGTAGCCGACCGTTTCCAGTCCGGTGGTTTCGTCCGCGTTCACCCACAGCCCGCCGGTGGCTTGTGCCCCGCACTCGATCAGGTGCCCGGCGGTGGTGCCCGCGCTCAGCCGGTGCCAGTCGTCGGCCGGCCAGCCGAACTCGTGGACGCACGGCCCGACGGTGAGGCACGCATCGGCCACACGACCGGTGACGACGATGCTCGCCCCCAGCTTCAAGGCTTCCGCAATCGGGGCCGAGCCGAGGTAGGCGTTCGCACTCACCACCTTGCTCCGCAAGGTCGAAAGCGGCTCGCCGGTGTCGAGGTGGTTGAGGGTGTGCCCGGCCGCAATCAACTCGTCGAGCTTCGGCAACAGGTCGTCCCCGCTCACCACGCCGATGGTGCGATCCGTGATGCCCGCCTTCGCCAGCACTTCCTTCGCCGCCTTCGCACACGCGGTCGGGTTCATCCCGCCGGCGTTGGTCACGATCTTCAACCCCGGCTGTTTCTTCAACTGCGGGGCCAGCCGGCCGAGCACGTCGATGAAGTCGGTAGCGTACCCGGCGTTCGCGTCCCGCTGCCGCAGGAGCGAGAGGATCGACATCGTGAGTTCGGCGAGGTATTCGAGCGTGAGGTAATCGAGGTGGCCGGTCTCGGCCAGCCGCACCGGGGCGTCGGGGCTGTCGCCCCAGAACCCGCACCCGTTGCCGATTCGGATTCGCTTCATGACAGACCCGCGGAGAGGTAAGAAGAATCATACCCGCAACCCCGCGAGCCGACCGATGAAGCCGCTTCCTCCCGCCGTCGCCGAACTGCTCACCGGCCGCCGGCCCGCACTCGGCCCCGGCACGCCGAACGAACCGCTGCGGGCGAAGTTGTCGGCGTTCACCGGCACGGATGAGATGGGCCGGGCGCTGCACTCCGCATTGTGGCTGTACCACGACTTCCTGCACGAGTCGCACGAGATCAGTCAGGAGTTGCACTCGCCGACCGGCAGCCTGTTGCACGCGATCATGCACCGCCGCGAACCCGACGCCTGGAACAGCAAGTACTGGTTCCGGCGGGTGCGGGAGCATCCGGTGTACGCGGAGATCGGAGCCGCCGCGAAGGAACTGGGCTACGGCAACGGGACGTGGGACCCGATGCGGTTCGTGGACGACTGCGAGGCGGCGAAGGGGAAGGGGGGCGAACGCGAGGAGTTGCTGAAACGAGTGCAGGCGGCGGAGATCGAGCTGATCGCCGCGTGGTGCGCACAGGGGTAGGGAGGAAGGACCTCACCCCCCACCCGGTTCGGCGGCCGCGCCGCCAGAACCGACCTCCCCCGCAAGGGGGGAGGTGGTGGGTCGCTGGCTTGTTCGCAACGGTGGCGGGGAGGGAGGACGCACAACCCCCACCGCCCCCCTTGCGGGGGAGGTCGCCGGTGTGAGCGGAGCGAACCCGGCGGGTGGGGGGGCACTCTCATTCCTTGATTCGAAACTTGATTCTGACTCCGTCTGACACCTTTCGGATTTGTGCCGCGAAGTCGGCGAGAAACTGCCTCCGTTCGCCCGCATTGATTGCCGAAAGACTCACGCCGTCCGCCGACTCCTTCGTGCAGTACGGCGGGAAGACGGACAAGAGCAACCCCAGTGCAAGAGGCTCGCCACACTTCTGGTATTCGAGAAGCGGTTGCAGGGACAAAACCCCAACCGGGTCCGCTCCGACCGCCTCGAAAAACTCCCACAGGCCCATCCCCAACGGTTCAACATCCCCCGTTTCTGCCGCCAGCCTGCTCACCAGTCCATCCCGTAGCAAGAACTGATCGCCCACGCAATCTTCGGCGAAAGGCACGTCTTCTGGTCGCACGGTCGGGTACAACCGATGGAATGCGAACTCACCTTCCCAGGCGTGTCGGAGCGAGTGCCAGTCGGGTGCTTGGCAGGCCCCACGAACGTGCAACCCGCCGTGGAACTGGATGAACCCGTTGAGTTGACCGAGCAACCCGGCGAGTTCGGCGGGTAACCGCGTGAGGATGTCCGGGTCGTCGATTGGCGGCCCGGTGAACGTCACATGGTCGAGTTCCATGGCGCCCTCCTGCTCCGAGTGCCGCCCGGCAGGCGGCACCTACTTCAGTCGAACACCACCGTCTTGTTGCCGTACACCAGGATGCGGTGTTCGACGTGCCACCGCACGGCCCGCGAGAGCACGCCCTTTTCCAACTCCCGCCCCTTGGTCAGCAGGTCGTCGAGGGTGTCGCGGTGGGAGATCCGCACCACGTCCTGCTCGATGATCGGCCCCTCGTCCAGTTGGTCCGTGACGTAGTGGCTGGTGGCGCCGATCAGCTTCACCCCCCGCTCGTAGGCCCGGTGGTACGGCTTCGCCCCCACGAACGCCGGTAGGAACGAGTGGTGGACGTTGATGACCTTCATCGGGAACTCGGCCACGAACTGCGGCGACAGGATTTGCATGTATCGGGCGAGGATCACCAGGTCGATGCCGTTCGCCTTCAGCAGCTCGATCTGCTTCGCCTCGGCCGCGGCCTTGTTCGCGCCGTCCATCGGGATGACGTGCAGCGGGATGTCGTAGAAGGTGGCCCACCGTTCGGCGTCCGGGTGGTTGGCCACGATCAGTGGGATGTCGCACGCCAGTTCGCCGCTGCGGTGGCGGTAGAGCAAGTCCGCGAGGCAGTGGTCATATTTACTGACGAACAAGGCCAGTCGGTGCCGCTGGTCGGAGCGGGCCAGCTTCCACCGCAGGCTGTACCGCTGTGCGATGGGGCCGAACACGGCGGGGAAGTCGGCCAGGTCGAAGTCGAACCCGGTCAGGTCCCACTCCACCCGCATGAGGAACACGTTCCGCTCGGCGTCCTGGTGCTGGTCGGCGTGCAGGATGTTGGCGTTGTGCGTGTACAGGAACTCGGCGACGGCGGCGACCAGCCCTTTGCAGTCGGGGCAATCGACGAGCAGGATGGCGGACGGCTTGGCGGTGGACATGGGGGGCAGTGTACGAAGCCCCCGGTTCCCTGCTACCATGTCGCCACCTCACGGATGCCGCTCCATGCTTCGGACTCTCCCGCTCCTTCTCGCTCTCACCGCTGTAGCCACTGCCGCCGACCCCGGCCCGTGGGCCACCTACCGCGGCAACCCGCAACGCACCGGCAACACCGACGGCAAACCCGGTCCGGACAAGCCCGCCGTGCTGTGGGCGGTGGCGTCGCAGGATCACTTCATCGCCGCCCCGGTGCCGGTCGGGGATAACCTCTTCACCTCCGCATTCGGCGCGTTCAACAAACCGTCCGTGTCGCTGCTTCCTCGCTCCGACGGCAAGAAGCCGGTGTGGACCCGCTCCACCCCCACGCTGAAATTGGCGAGCGTGTCGTCGGCCGCCGTGACGGACAAGCTCGTCATCTTCGGCGACGGCTTACACCAGGACAGCGGCGGGGTGCTGCACGCCCTGGCCGCCGACACCGGCCGCCCGGTGTGGCAACTCACCCTGCCGGGCGACCTCATTCACCTGGAAGGCGGTCCCACCGTGGCGGACGGCAAGGCGTTCATCGGCGGCGGGTCGGCGGGGGTCATCTGCGTGGACGCGGACAAGCTGACGCTCGACGGTAAGGAGGTGACCGCCGCGGAGGTGACGAAACTGCAAGACGCCAAGTGGAAGGAACTGACCGCCGCCTACGAGGACAAGAAGAAGACCAACCCCGACTTCGCCGTGCCGCCGAGCGAGGACAAGTTGCCGATCCCGGAGCCGAAGCGGGTGTGGCAGGAGGGGGCGAAGAAGTGGCACGTCGATGCCCCCGTCAACGTGGCCGGCGATTTCGTCATCGTGTGCAGCGGGTTCCTTGAGAAGGAGAAGGCGGGCGAGCGGATGGTGGCGGCGCTCGACCGCAAGACCGGCAAGGAGGTGTGGAAAGAGAAGCTGGGCCTGAACCCGTGGGGCGGGGCGACGGTCAGCGGTGACACGGTGATTGTGACCGGCAGCACCGCCGGGCTGTATTTCGAGCAGATCAAAGGGGCGAAGGGGGAGATCGCGGCGTTCGACCTGAAGACGGGCAAGCCGAAGTGGCGGAAGGACGTGCCCGGCGGGGTGACGAGTTGTGCGGCGGTGGCCGACGGGCTGGCGGTCATCACCGCGACCGACGGCAAGGTGCGGGGGTACAGCGTGAGCGACGGCGAGCGGCAGTGGATCTACGACGCGAAGGCGGCCATGTTCGCGCCGCCGGCGGTGGCGGGGGGCGTGGTGTACGCGGCGGATTTGAGCGGGGCGGTTCACGCCATCGGGTTGAAGGACGGCTCGGCGAAGTGGAAACTGGATTTGGGAAGTGACCCGGCGACGAAAGCGCCGGGCATGGTGTACGGCGGCGTCACGGTCCACGACGGCAAGCTTTTCGTCGGCACGTGCAACCTGGAAGGGCCGAACCGCGGCAAGGGGACGGTCTTGGCGTGCGTCGGGGGGAAGTGAAGTACGATCATGGCGAGCCGTGCCCCGTAAGGGGCCGGGTAGCAGACTACACCCGGCCGCTTACGGGGCACG
>JANNDF010000640.1:0-7038 GCA_031387445.1 Planctomycetia bacterium | reverse complement strand
GCCGGAAGCGTTAGCGACGGCTGACTACTGCCGTCGCTCACGCTTCCGGCTCGTCCGGTCTCCCGAAGATCGTTCTACCCCTTCCACGCGAAGTTGACGAACACCAGGATCATCATCGCGCACACCACCACCGCCCCGACGATCTTCTTGACCGTCGGCTGGTGCGTCATGAGCAGGCCGATGGCCCCGAGGGCGGTCAGGATGAACCCGCCCAACATGCCGTAGCGGTCCCAGTACTCGGTCTGCCGGTTGTTGATCTGCACCCACTGCACGTCCGCGTCCAGCTTCTCCTTCCGCTTCCGCCAGTCGTCCTCCTTCTTCGTCACGTTCTCGGCCGGCCCCTTCTCCTTCAGCCGCTTCAACTCGGTGTCGTGCGCCAGTTGCTCGTCCTCGATGCGGGCGGTGTACCACTTCAGCTTGGCCCCGCCGATGATCGGCATGAACAGGAACCAGAGCACCAGCACCACGCCGACGGCGAACACGGCGGTGGGGATGTCCACGTACTTGCGGAGCATGCCCACCCGGTCGGGCGGCGGGGTATCGTCGTCGTCCTCGTCCTCCTCCTCGTCGTCCGGTTCGGCGGGCTTGCCCTTCGGTTTGCGACGGGTGCCCTCCAACTCCTCCGTGTCCACGGTGCTGTCCTCGTCCTCGTCGTCACTGTGGGCGGTGTCATTCTTGACCGGCTTGGCCTTCCGCGGTTCGGCCGGCTTCTTCCGCTCGGCCAACTTGAGCGGCGGGGCCGACTTGCTTTTGTCGGTGCCGTCTTGCAGGCGGAAGCCGTCCTCGTCGATGACGAGGGCGGCGTTGCACCGGGTGCAGACGATCTTCCGGCCGACGTCGGCCGCAGTGACGGCGTAAACGGTCTGACAAGTGGGGCAGGCGTTGCGCATGGCTGAGAGTTTAGCCGCGGATGAACGCGGATGAAGACACGATCAGAATAAATGCAGTGATCAAATCTGTCTTCTGTCTGTGTCGTGTCTTCATCCGCGTTCATCCGCGGCTAAATACTCTTCCAACAAGCAGAACTGTTTGCCCAGGTCGTGTTCCGCCACCCCCAGTGGACTCTTGAAGAAGCATGCGGCCGGGGTGAGCATGCCGGCGTCGCCGCGGCGTTGGGCGAGCAGCGCCAGGCGGGTGAGGTCTATGACGAGTGGGGCGGCGAGCAGGCTGTCGCACCCCTGCCAGGTGAATTGCAGCGTCATCTTCGTGCCGAGGAACCCCTGGAAGTGAACGTGATCCCACGCCGTCTTCCAGTCGTCGAGCGATTCCACGTACTCGATGCTCACCAGCGATTGCGGCTTGTACCCGAGGATGTCGGCGAGCAGCTTGTCCTTCGTCAGCACCTTGCTCGCCTTGTTCGCCGGGTCGGACAGCACCTGCCCGTCGCGGTTGCCGAGGATGTTGTGCCCGACCCAGCTCAGCACCTTCAGGTTCCGCCGGGCGAACATCGGGGCGATGGCGGACTTCAACAGCGTCTCGCCGGTCTTCAAGTCCTGGCCGGCGTGCGGCACCCCGCGGAGCCTCGCCAGTTCGTCGAGCGCCGGCAGGTTGCTCCCGCGGCTGGGGGTCATGTTCACGTAGGCGAAGCCGGCGTCCATCGCGGCATACGCGTACAGGCTGCTGGTGGGCAGCAGTGAGGAGCCGCGGGCGAGGCCGGCTTGCAGCGCGGCGAGGGTGCGGTGGTCGTCGGTCGGGTCGAACGGCGGTTCGGTGCTGGCGACGTTCGCCACGACGAGTTGGTCGAGGTGGTGGGCGGCGACGAACGCCTTCAAATCCTGTTGGATGGCGTCGATGGCCTGCTTCGGCGTCTCGGCCCGTCGCACGTCCGGGCGGTCGGCCAGGGCCGCGATCACCGGGTTCGGTTTGAACACCACCCCCGCCCGCACGTTCGCACTCCACTCATCCAGTTGCCCGCCCACCGCACCGAGCAACGCTTCGGAGAACACCCCGCTCCGCTGGTGCAACTCAGCCGCGGCGCGGGCGAACGACGTTTGCCGGATGTCGTGCCCGCCGAGAACGAAGCTCGACGGCGAATCGAACGGCACGCGGGCGAAAGCTGGCAACGCGGTCACAAGACCGGTGGAATCGGTCAACCCGCGGGCGAGGGCGGCGAGGCCGACGGCTGTAGTGCTGCCGACGCCGCCGAACGCACCCACCAGCCACAATCCGACACGACGCGAAGAGGACATGAACAGGGCACTCGGAAGAATGAGCGCGGAGGGACTTTACGCGGGCAGTCTATTCTACTGTGAAAAGTGGGCGGGCTTGCTGGTCATCCCGTGTTCACCGCTGGCAATCCGCGATCACCGCCCGCACGTCCGCTTCCGGCACGTCGTCCACCAACTCGACGCCACCCGCGGATTTCGGCAGCACGAACCGCATCTTGCCGCCCACGTTCTTCTTGTCCCGCCGCATCGCGTCCAGCAGGGAATCAGCAGACCACTCCGGTTTCACCGTCACCGGCAACTCGTACGCCTTCAGCAGCGCCGTCTGCCGTTCGCCCAGCTCCGGGCCGACTCGCCCCAACCGCTCGGCCAGTTTCCATGCACACACCATGCCGGCCGCCACCGCCTCCCCGTGCAGCCACGAGCCGTACCCGCCGACGGTCTCGAAAGCGTGGGCGAAGGTGTGCCCGTAGTTCAGGATCGCCCGCAGGCCGGTGAGTTCCAGTTCGTCCTGTTCCACCACATCGGCCTTCAACCGGCAACTCTGGGCGACGATGTGACGCACCGCGGTCGGTTCCTTCGCCAACACCACCGCCGTGTTCGATACGAGATACGCGAACAGTTCCGGATCCAGAATGACGCCGTACTTCACCACCTCGGCCAGTCCGCTGCGGTATTCGCGGTCGGGCAGCGTGGCGAGCGTAGATGAATCGATCCACACGCCGGCCGGTTGGTGGAACGCCCCGATCAGGTTCTTCCCCTTCGGGTGGTTCACGCCGGTCTTCCCGCCGACCGAGGAATCGACCATCGCCAGCATCGTCGTCGGCACCATCAGCAGCGGCAGTCCGCGGTTGTAGGTGGCGGCGACGAACCCGGCTAGGTCGCCCACCACGCCCCCGCCGACGGCCACCACCGGCGTGCGGCGGTCGGCCGCCATGTCCGCGAGTCGGTCGTACTGGAACGCGGCGGTGAACAGGTTCTTCGACGTCTCGCCGGCGGGGATCAAACTGGTTTCGACGCGAAACCCAGCGGACGTGAGTTGCTCACGGGCGGTCTGAACGTGCCTCTCGACGTTCGTGTCTCCCACGATCAGAGCGGCGGTGGAATCGGGCAGACAGCGGCGCGCGAACGCCCCGAACCCGACCGCATCGGACGCGACGGCGATGTCGTAGGCCCGCGGGCCGAGGTTGACGCGAACGGTGTGCATGCGGGTAAGGTAGGTGCCGCTGAGCGAGCGGCACCGGCGGGCGAGTCGGGTTGCATTTCCCGAAAACTGCAACAACCCACTTGACAGCCCTGACCCGATTTTGGATCGTGATAGTGGATTAGATTTCGACACCGCCAGGATTCCCAGGCTGTCGTGGTCGTGGGGCAGGGCGGAGCGAGTAAGGCACGGAGGCCGCCACCATGACAAACGTCATGACATCACCGAGGGTGTTCGCATGGGTGCCACGGCCGACCGCCGTCGGAAGTTCGTCTTGAACTTGATCGGAGTGGGAATCGCGGCGGTCGTCCGCGAGCGCGAGTTGAACGCGATTGCTGACCGGACGGTGACGGAAAACGACCAACTGCGGGCCGCCCGCCGGTCCATTCAGATGATACACGAACTGGCCGCCGAATTCGCCCGGAACGGGGTACGCCGGGTGGACGGGGACTTGGTCGCACTCGCGTGGTGGCCCGACTCCGCCCGCACGTCGGACATCTCCTTGCGGCTCATGGGGTACATCGCGGCGGGTGAGTTGCCCGTCGAACTGTTCGACCCGGACGCCTTCGCTCTGAGCGAGATCGACTTCGGCGTCCTCGACTTGCGGCGGTTCCGCCCCGAAGAATACTTCACCTAGTTCGGCCCGGTGCTTCCGGGGAAAGACCATGCACGACGAAGAAGTGACTTTCACCGGTGCCGGGGACGTGATCCGTCAGTACCGGATCGGTCACGACCTGACGTTGGAAGAGTTGGCGAAGAAGATCAAGAAGGATAAGTCCACCCTCCATCGGTACGAGACGAACGAGTCGCCGCTGTCCGACCGGGTGGTCAAGGACATCGCACGGGCGCTGAAGATGGACCCGCTGGTCCTCATGCGGGAGTGCCTCATGCACCTCCGCCCGAAACTGCGGTACAGCCCGTTCGGGGCGTTTCTTGAGGAGATGCTGAGCGACGAACCGGCGGCAGCGGATGGCCTGCCGGCCACATCGACCCCGCCGTGATGGCGGCCAGATCGAACGCGGTGTCGCGGAGCGTGCGGCGACTTTCCTTGACCGCTCCCGCCACCTACTCCTTCCCCAGCACGCCATCGACCACCCAGCACCCGCGGACGTGTGGCCCGTCGCCGCGGCAGTGGGTCAGGATGTCGGCGTGGTCGCACCCGGCTTCTTCGAGCGCATCGGCCAGGATCGGCAGGCGGTCGAAGGCTCGTTCCTCGTAGATCGCGGCGGCAAGTGCAACGGCGGTTTCGCTCCGCCACTTCGGATCGAACGCGACCGGCCGAAACGGGTTCCCGAAGATGTCTCGAATAAGGGAGCACTGCCCCTGCTCCTCCGCAGAGGAGGCACCGTGTGCAAAGGCGGCAAGTGGTTCGAGCGACTGGCCGGAGTGCTGTTGCTTGAACACGGCGGCGATCACGTTGGTGGAGACGTGACACACCGGACTCACCACCCGGCCAGCCATATCAGCATCGCACGTATGCCGACACGCAACCCGCGCCGAGTCAGCAGCCCTTTCCAACCACACCGCGTTCGCCTGCCCTTCAGCCTGCCGTATTTCCTCATCGTTCGCTTGCCCGTCGGCGAACCGTTCAGCGGTTTCAATGCACCGCTTACACTCTTCCGTCATCAGAGGCCAAATTCGGCGACAACAAGCGACCGCGAAGAGGCGGAATCGCCGCTCCACATTTCGGAGCCGCAGTTTCCGTTGCACGCCACGTTGCCGTAGTTTCAGCAGTAGCACGGTCGGTTCGCTCGCCGTCATCCACTCCGTTTCGGTCATGGCATCATCCGTTGTGTAACGGCTCGATCCTACCACACCCGGCCAAGAACCGTTCGCGGAGCGAACGGCGACGCTCCCAACTCGTCATTATTTTTCCCCACCGCTCGGATAAACTGCCCGTCGGCGGGCAATACATAGTGTTCGCACCACCCGACGCGAGGGGATGCCTGTGGTCGATTCGGCACCGCGAACCGGCCTCGGTTGGCTCTGGTCGGCGTTCGACGCCGTCCGCGAGCGGGTCGAGTCCGACGGCGACCTGCTCGGCCGGTTCGTACACGACCGCGACGAGCAGGCGTTCGGCGAACTGGTGCGGCGGCTCGGCCCGACGGTGTACGGCGTCTGCCGCCGGCACCTGGGCAACACCGCCGACGCCGACGACGCCTTTCAGGCCACGTTCCTCGTCCTCAGCCGCAAGGCCGGCACGGTACACCCGCCGGGCCGGGTGGCGGCGTGGGTGTACGGGGTGGCCAACCTGGCCGCCCGCAAGCTCCGCCAGACCCGCCACCGCCGGCTGCTCCGCGAACGGGCCGTCCACCCGTTGCCCGATCAGCCCAGCCCGGAGAAGGAGATGGACTCCACCCTCCTGCCGGCGGTGGACGAGGAACTCGGTCGGCTGCCGGAGAACTTCCGCCTGCCGATTCTCATGTGCGGGGTGCGGGGCATGACCGTGGCCGATGCCGCCGCCGAACTCGGCTGGCCGGTCGGCACGGTGGCCAGTCGGCTCAGCCGCGGGCGGGCGGAGTTGACGAAGCGGTTGGCGAAACGAGGGATCACCCTCGGGGCGGTGGCCGTCGCGGGGGGGTGTGGCGAACTGTCGGCGGGCGTCCCGTCGCAGCTCATCGAACGCACGGTGGCGGTGATCGCCGGGGACGCGCTGCCCCCGGCGGTGGCCGCACTCTCTTCAGAGGTGGTGAACGTGATGACGTGGTCTCCCATTCGCCGGCTGACCGCCGGCCTGTTGTGCGCGTCCGGGCTGGCCCTCGCCGGCGGCACCGCGCTGGTGTCGAACGGCACCGCCGCCCCGGTCCCCGTCGCCACTGCACCGGGCGAGAGCAAGACGCTCGACCGGGTGAAGCTGGGCGACGTGAGCGGCCTGCTGCGGCAGGACAGCGTGCGGAAAGAGGTCGGCTTGAGCGACGACGACTTCAAGACGCTGACCGAGTTCAGCGAGGGCAAGCAGGCCGAGATTCAGCAGGCAATTCAGAACGACTTCCAGGCGCAAATCAAGGCACAACAAGGGGGCGGCGGCGGGCCGGCCCGGGCGATTTCCATCCGGTCGAACAGCGAACTGGTGAACAAGCTGAACGGCGAGATGCACGCCGAATACGCCAAGAAGGTGTCCGAACGGGTTAAGCCGGACGGGGTGAAGCGGCTGAAGCAGGCGGTGCTGCAAGCGGCCGGCGCGCGGACGCTGCTTGATCGGTTGGTCATCCGCGAGCTGCAACTGACCGCCGAACAGGAAGACAAGATCGACGCCCAACTGTTCACCCCGGTGGGCGAGATGATCACCGCCGACAACATGGGCAAGCAGGCCGAAGCCCGCGACGCCGAACTGGCCGCCGCCCTCAAGGTGTTGACCGCCGAGCAGAAGAAGAAGTGGGACGCCCTGGTGGGCAAGGCGCTGCCGACGAACGACCTGCTGGCCGCCAGCCCGATGTCGGAAGAGTCGATGAAGGCGAACATGAAAGGCATGCGGTTCGGTGCGGTCGGCGGCTTTGCCGTACCGGCCGTCCCCGTCCCCGTGCAAGGGCGACCAGTCCTCCTGCCCCTCCAGCCGCCGGTCGAAGAGAAGAAGGAGAAGTAACAGCCGGACTGCGACCCGGCGGTGAACGAACCGGAGCCGCGAGCGGCCGGGGCAATCGCCCCCGGCCGCTCGCGGCGCCGGTTCGT
>JANNDF010000638.1:0-7097 GCA_031387445.1 Planctomycetia bacterium | reverse complement strand
CGGCATGGGGCTTCGAGTGGTGCGCGGCGGCGACCGCCCACGGCTAACGGAGGTGGCCACCTCGAACGACCTACAGGCGGTGGTGATCGACCGACTGAGGCTACAGGTGGTGCAAGGTGGCAAGCCGAAGGGCGGGCGGATTCCCGCGGCCGACCTGGCGGCCATGCTCCGCACCCGCACCTTCCTCCGCCACTTCCCCGAACTGGACGGGCTGACCACCAGCCCGCTCTACCTGCCGGACTGGCAGTTGACCACGCCCGGGTACAACGCCGGCGGGCCGGGGAACTGCTGGTACTACGCCGGGGGCGAGCCCGACATCCACCCGGAGCCGGAGACCGTCCGGCGGTTCCTCGGCGTGATGAACTTCGCGTCCGAGGCCGACGCGACCAACGCCGTCGCCGGGGCCCTCACGATCCTCCTCCGCAACCACTGGCCGGGCGCCAAGCCGTGGTTCCCGGTCACCGCCAACCGGTCCCACGCCGGCAAGGGGACGGTGGTCGCGTTCATGGCGGGCGGGTGCGCGACCGAGCAGGTGACGTACGAGAGCACCGACTGGGCGTTCCACAAGGCGGTGGTGGCCCAACTCCGGGCGCGGCCCGAGACCGGCGTGCTGAACCTGGACAATATCCGTCTCGACCGCGGCGGGGCGGTGGTGCGGCCGGCCTTCCTCGAGCGCCTGCTGCACGAAGCCGACCCGACGCTCTCCTCGCCGGGCACCGGTCAGCCGCTCCGCCTCCGCCCGCACTTCGTCGTGACGGCCACCGTGAACGAGGGGCGGTTTTCGCAGGACCTCATGAACCGGGCGGTCCCGATCCGCCTGGAGGCGACCGGCGATCTGAGCCGGCGTGTGTCCGCCGTCGGCGACCCGAAGGGGGAGTTCCTCCCCAACAACCGGGAGCGGATCGCCGGCGAACTGCGTGGCATGATCGAAAAGTGGAAGGCGGTCGGCCGCCCGGGGGACGAGTCGGCCCGGCACCCGTCCTTCCCGGTCTGGGCGCGGGAGGTGGGCGGCATCCTCATGGTGAGCGGGTTCGGCGGGTTCCTCGCCAACGCCGTCGCCCGCCGGTCGGAGGACGACCCGGTGCGGCGGTCGCTGGCCACCCTGGGGGCGGCGAACCCCGGCGTCTGGTTGCCGGCGGACGAGTGGGCGGCCCAGATGGCGGCCCTCGGGCTGGTCGGCACGCTCGTCCCGTCCGCCGACCGGACCTCGGCCGCCGGGCGGGCGCGGGGGGCCGGGGTGGTGCTGTCCGACCACGCCGGGGAGACCTTTTCAGTCGAGACGGAGGACGAGGTGCTGAGCGTGTGCCTGGAGAAGACCCGGCGGCGGTTCGACAGCGGGGAGCCGCAGACGCGGTACCGGTTCGACGTGGCCGAGCGGCGGGCGGTGCCGGCCGACGGCGGGGAGGGCGGACCCGCACCCACGGGCTGAGCACCCGGCCGGCCATGCTCCCCCCGGGTCCAACTCCTCAGGGGGAGCAGGTCGGCGGTGGGTGAAGGGCCGTTGGGTCATCAGCCGGAGCGGACAGACCCGGAGTCCGATATTCTTGTCGCAGGAGCCGGTGGCAGTTACTCATGCGGTCGGCGGCGCGACAGCACCCCGGGACATCGAACCACCAGCCCGAGTGTCGCGCCGATCACCCCGGCCACCAGCGCCAAGAACGCCAGCCCCGCCGCGATCACCTGCACACGCTTCTGCCGCACGCACTTCTTCAGCCGGTCTGCTGCACTCAGCGAGTGGGCCTGCACCGGCTCAAGTCAGGTCCACTTCGGACGTTTTCGACCACGGGCGTGGCTGACCAAGACCCGCCGCATCGCTTCGGTTGCGGTCGCGGAGAAGTGCCCGAAACCGTAGCACTGCCGGTCGCTGGAGTCCCACCTTCGACGGCCTCGGGATCGCCGGTTCGACTCGCCTGCCGGTTAGCAATACGCCTGCCCTCGGCGGTACGCCACCCGCCCGCCTGGATGAGCGGCAAGACCCTGCCGGGGTCCGCGCTCACTCCTTCCACACGAACAGTTCGCTCACCCCGCTGCGGGCCTTGCCGACGTGGGTGAACACCACCCGCACCTTACCCGCTTTCACCGCGTCGAACCGCACCTCGTTGAACTGACTGCCGGTCGGCTTCTCCGGCGTGAACGTGGCGTTCTTCACGGGCTGCCACGCCTTGCCGTCCCACACCTCCACCTCGTATTTGGTCGGCGGTTGCACCCCGCCGCGGTCGTCGTAAATCGCCAACTCCACTCGCGTGAACGCCTTCGGTTCACCGAAATCGACCTCCAGCCAGTCCGTCGCGTTCGGGGACTCGTAGCTCGTCCAGCGGTTGGTGGGGCTGGGCAGGAAGTTCACCTTGCCGTCGATCGCCGACATCGCCTTGCCGCCGAACCGGTCGGCGTACGACGCGGTGGCCTTCGGGAACGGTTTGTCGCCGGGGTTGTAGGCCATGTTGCCGGGCGGGTGCGGCGGGTCGGCGAGCGGCAGCTTCGCGTCACCCCACACCTCGAACTCGGTCAGGCCGGTCGTCCCGCCCTTCGCGTGGGTGAACACCGCCCGCACCTTGCTGCTGATGACCGCCGGGAAGGTGACGACGTTCGCCCGCCGGCCGGTCGGCTGCTCCGGCGTG
Source organism: Planctomycetia bacterium (assembly GCA_031387445.1). Taxonomy (GTDB): domain Bacteria; phylum Planctomycetota; class Planctomycetia; order Gemmatales; family Gemmataceae; genus JALHQU01. The sequence continues at coordinate 4,479 of JANNDF010000638.1, read as the reverse complement.
CGAGTCTGTGTCGGAATCGCCTTCCACCCCTTACCGTCCCAGTGTTCCAGGGTGAATTTCCCCGGCGGGACGACCCCCTTGCCGTCGTCGAGGAAATGCAACTTGGCGGTGTGGACCGTGCGCTCGGTGCCGAAGTCAATCATGACCGAGTCGGTGGCGTTCGGCGAGCCTTCGCACGTCCAGCGGTTCGGCGGGTCGCGGTGGTACCAGGAGTTGCCGTCGGTCAGCTTGGCCGGCGGGGTGCGGGGGTTCGCGTACGACACGCGCAGCCGCGGGAAGTAGGTGCCGTCGTTGTTCACCGCGAAGTTGACGGCGGTGGTCTTCGGCTGCGGCACCTGCTTGGCAGCGGGCAGTTTGGCGGTCAGCGGGGCGAGCTTTTCCGACGCCGCGATCTCCTTGCCGTCGGCGAACAGCCGCAGCCCCTTCCCCTTCTTGTACCGGGTGCCGTCGCGGTCCCAGAGCACGCTCACCAGTTGCCCCTTGTACGGCACGTTGTCCACGGCGAAGTAGTCCCAGGCGGCCGGGGCGAGCGGCTTCACTTCCAGGGTGTCGTCGTCCCGCGGGACGATGCCGACCAGCCCGGTGATGACCAGGTCGTTGAACGACGAGTGGAAGTAGTGCTCGCTGTGGTTGTACCCGTCATGCCCTTCGAACGAACCCGTGTCCGGGTGGCAGGCCTCGGCCAGGTACGGCTGGCCGTTCTTGCGGTGCGTCCTGGCGAAGGTCTGCAACAGGTTGACGTAGTCGCCGGGCGTCACCACCTTCTGGTCGTACTCCTGGAGCAGGTTGGCCATCGCCTTGAGCGTCTGGCTGGTGGCGTACGGCCACGACTGCCCGCTCCACCAGCAGCAGGAGTTCTTGAGCAGGAACATGGGATCGTTCCGCTCGACGGTGCTCGGCCCGAACGGGGCGGCGAACCCGTCCTTGTCCAGCAGTTTCTTCCACGCCGCCTCGTACCCCTTGCCGGCGTCGGGCATGGAGAACTGCCACGGCACGTACCCGATGAGTTCGCGGCCGTACTCGCTGCCGGCGTGCTTGCCGCTCTGGTACGTGAGGGTGAGCGCCTTCACCTTGTGCCCGTCGGCCTCCTCGTCCTGCTTGGACATGGGGAAGAAGAACTGCCGCTTCGCGTCCCACAGTTTCTTCTGCACCGTTTCCTTCAGCCCGGCGGCCTTCTCCCGGTAGGCCTTCGCCGTCACCTTGTCGCCAGTCAGTTCCGCCACCTTCGCGATGGCGAGCGAGTCGGCCCACAGGTACGCGTTCATCGTCGGCCGGTAGCCGGGCGCCCCGCGGAGGATGTCCTTCGTCTGCCGGCTGGTGATGTTGAACTCCATGCCGTCGTCGTGCCCGGTCTGCCAGAACAGGCCCACTTCTTTCACGAAGTGCCGCTTCTCCCACCCCTCGTGGTTCCTCTTCAGGTCGGGCAGCAGGTCGGTGACGAACTGGTCGTCCGGGTGGACGCGGTGGACCGCCCACACGCCGTCGGCCAGCCAGGTGCTGTAGTTCCGCGGCTGGGCGCCGGGCGTGCGGAACCAGTAGCGGGCGTAGTCGCGGGCGTACCGCGGGTTCCGCAGCCAGCGGGCTTCGTACAGTTGGTGCCCGGCCGGGCAGGAGATCGCGCCGTACGCCCCGGACCAGAACGGCCGGTCGATGAACTCGGTGAAGCTGTACCCGCTGTTCGGCGAGCCGTAGGTGAGGTGCTTGGTGAGCAACTCCCAGCGGTAGTAGTAGGTGGTCTGGAGGTCGGCGTCCGGGCACTCGAAGAACGGGATGTTGGCCGCGTACCAGTCCCAGTCCTTGTTGTCCCAGAAGGTCTCGCGGTCGAGCAACTTCTGCGGCGACAGCAGCGGCTCGGCCGCGAGGGCGGCTGAGTGGAGGAGCAGGAGCGTGATGATGGGAGGGCAGCGCATGGGTGTGCCAGTCGGATGAGAGGCGGTGGGCGAAGCGGATCGACATGCCAGTCAAGTGATCGCTCGGCGGGTCACTTTTGTGCCTTCAGCAGTTCCAACATGGCGTCGCCCATCGCCTTGCCGATGCGGTTGAACCAGATCGCGCTGCCGAGGTAGTGGTACGGGTGGTCCCGCCGACGAGCTTCCACTGCTCGACGTTCTTCTGCCAGGTGGGGTACAGGTCTTCGGCCGCCTTGTCGACCAACTCGTCGGTGCGGAACGCCCGCACGTTCCCCTTGAACTCCTTCACGTCGTTCATCGCCAGTTGGGCCGTCCGGATGGTGAGCATCGCCCCGGTGGCCGGCTTCGACCCGTTCTGCCCCATGGCGGCGATGACGGTCGGCAGGTGCGGCGCCTTCAAATCCTTCCGCACGTCGGTGATGAAGTTCGTCATATTCGACTCGTACTCGTCCTGCCCGCCGTACTGGTCGTTCCACCCCTGAAACCAGACGAACCCGGCCAACTCCGGCGTCTTGCCTTTCAGGGCGGGGAACAGTGTGCCGCAGTTGTCCATCACGTCGTTCACCTCCGCCATCATCTTCCGATACGACGAGCCGTACTCCTTCTTGATGTCGTCGAGCGTCGGCAGCGGGTCGGACTTCTTGTTCTTCTCGTTGTTCTGCTTGACCCGGTCCTGGGCCTGCTTGAGCTCCTTCTCCAGCACGTCCGCCGCCGGAAAGCCCGCCGACGGGGAGCGGAACAGCTTGCACAGCGAGTGCCCGCCCCACGCCGCCTTCAGCAGCACGACCGGCTCGTCGAAGTGGTTGCCCATCGCCGTGCCGAACTCCAACTCGACGCCGGTGCGGTCGGGCGACCCGTAGCCGACCGAGAGCGGCCCCTTGCGGTCGAGGAACTTGACGAACACGTCGTCGCGGACGACCCACTTGTCGTCCTTGCGGAGGTGGGCGAACAGGGCTTTCGTCTTCGGGTCGGCGGCCTGGTGGTCGAGCAGCACGTTCGGCGCTTTCCCCTCCATATTCGACTGGCCGGCGAGGACGAACACTTTCACCGTCTTGTCGGCCGCGGGCGAGGACGACTGGGCTGACGCCACCAGGACGGCGGCGAGGAGGCATCGGACGACGGGCGAACTCATCGGAAGACTCCGGGAGAGAAGGCGGGGATTCGGAACCATGCTTTCACATCTTCCGCGGCGGGTTCAGCGGCCACAGCGCGACGTTGGCCCGCCGCGCCCAGGCGACGTACTTCACGGCCAACTTTGACCCCGTCCGACATCGCCGCCGCCAGGTCGGTCCCTTCGGTGCGGTCCTTCGGCCAGATGTCCAGATCCGAGTCGCCGCCGACCGTCACCGCGGCAATGCCCAGGTGTTCGCCGAAGGCGACACTGACTCCATCTCGGCACTCTGCATGGAACTCAGCGTATTCGCCTTCAGTTGCACCGCCGCGGAAAAGCGTCGCGTGCCGACCCGGAATCGGGACATCGCGTTGCAGGGCGGCCTCCGTCGGATGCAACTGTCGTCCGGATCGGACCGGTTGCGTTGCACGCCCGCTGACTCGTGTTGCGATCCTGGCTTGCGGACCGCCGTCGAAGGGGTCTGGCGACCCTTTCCCGGCCATGGAACACGTCTGTCGACATTTTTATCCGCCATCCCCTCCATGGGTTACGACCGGCCGATTCGCAGCGAAAGGCCCGTCGGCACGCGCGGTGCATTTGGTCGTGTCGCCCACGACGATGGTCGTCGTCACCCACGAGGACCCGACACGATGGAGATCCTGTTCGCCGCCGAGGTGGCGGCGGAGGTCAGCCGACGGCTCGGACGGTCGGTCACCCCGCGGGAGGTGACCGCCCTGTTCTACCACCCGAAAGTGCCGGACGAACTTGGCCCGATCGTGGGCGGCCGACGGCTGATCCGGCCCGAGGCGGTCGAGATCATCACCGACCTGCTCAAAGATGATGACACCCCGCAGAAAGGGGGTGCCGGGTGACGACTCCCGATGCCGGCGCCACGATCCCGCTCACCCGCGTGCCCGGCCTGAAGATCATCCCGCCCCGTCGGGCGAACTCCCGCCTACACGTGCGGACCGTGTTCCGGTGGGCGCTGTCCGGCGTGCGGGGCGTCCGGCTGCGGACCACCCTCGTGGGCGGCCAGCGGTGCACCACCCTCGCCGACCTGCACGCCTTCTTTGCGGCGGTAGACGCCGCCCGCCAGTCGGCTCCGGTCCGCCCGCCGGTCGCGCGACCGGCCCCGACGCGGTCCGCCGTCGAGTCCGACCTCGACCGCCTCGGCCTCTGACCCGACCCACCGCTCGACCCGGCCGCCGGGTCCTTGGCCCAGAACCTGAACGACAACGGCGGGGTGCTGGAACACCCCGCCGCCAATCTCCCAGTCAGCCCCTGCGGCGCTCCACCTCGCAGTGAGCGGCGCTCCACTGAAGTTCCCCAGGGATCCTGGACAGTGGGAAAGCGGTGTATCCTCAACTGACCCGGAGACGCACCGATGACCAAAGTGCGTGGCACGTACCCGCCGGAGTTCAAACTCCGCGCGGTGGCGGTGATGACCGACCAGGGGCT
>JANNDF010000637.1:0-1230 GCA_031387445.1 Planctomycetia bacterium | reverse complement strand
TCGGGTCGCTCGACCGCGACCTACCTCCGGCACTACAACAGCACCTTCCCACTCGTTGCCGTTCACGCCATGCTCATCGCTGTTGTGCTGCTCGTCGCGTCGTACCTGTTCGGGGCGGTGCCGTTCGGCTACCTGATCGCCAAAGCCAAGGGCGTCGATCTGTTCAAAGTCGGCAGCGGGAACATCGGGGCCACGAACGTCGGCCGGGTCATCGGCAAGAAGTTCGGCATCGCCGCGTTCGTGCTCGACTTCCTCAAAGGTGCCATCCCCGTCGCCGTCGTCGTGCCGCTCGCCGATCTCATCGACCCCACCGCCCGCGATGCTTTCAGCCACGAATCGGCCCTGCGGGTGCTCGCCGGGTTGCTCGCGTTCCTCGGACACATGTTCCCCGTGTACCTGATGTTCAAGGGCGGGAAGGGGGTGGCCACCGGCGCCGGGGTGATTGCCGTCCTGGTGCCGGTGCCGTTCGCGGTGGCACTCCTGGCGTGGGTGTCGGTCACACTGGCCACGCGACATGTGTCGGCCGGTTCCATCGTCGCGGTGGTCGCGCTGGTGGTCGCCCGGCTGCTCGGCACGCCGAACGCCTTCGGGTTCCCCGAGTGGATCGTCACGGCGTTCTGCGTGGTCGGTAGCGCGCTCGTGGTGGTGAAACACGCCGGCAACATCAAGCGGTTGCTGGCGGGCACCGAGAACAAAATCACCGACGGCATCCTGCGGCCGATTGCCCTGCGGGCGCTGCACCTGCTGGCCGTCGGATTGTGGTTCGGCAGCGGGGCGTTCTTCATCTTCATCGCCGCCACGCCGATCCTGACCGCGTACAAGGAGGTGGTGAACGACCCGCCGAGTTACCGCACGGCCGGCCTCACCATCGTGCCGTCCGACGCCACCGACGACCAGAAGAAGCAACTCGCCAGCGCGCTCGGCGGGGTGGCGGTCGCGCCGCTCTTCCCGCGATTCTTCGTGATGAGTGCCCTGTGTGCGGGCGTGGCGGTGGTCACGGCCGAGGGGCTGCGACGGACGAAGCGGACGAAGGTGCAGAAGTGGCGACTGTGGCTGTGTGTGGCCGGGGCGGTGCTGGTGGCGGTCGGCTGGCCGCTCTCGGTGTACGTCGCCGAGTTGAACGCCCTGCGGTTCGAGTCGCCGGAGGCACAGAAGCTGTTCAACCCGCTGCACGGGGTGAGCTTGATGGGGAGCGCGATCACAACGGTGGTGGCGGGGGTGGTGCTGCTG
>JANNDF010000124.1:0-6535 GCA_031387445.1 Planctomycetia bacterium | reverse complement strand
CGCTAGCCGGAGACGAGCGCGCCCCGTGCGAGACCGTCTCCCCCTCGCGGCGAAAGTTCTCCACCATCGACTTCCGCCCTTGCGCAAGCTCCTCGACATCGTGAAGATCATCATCGGTTTTGCGGCCGGGCTGTACGCCGTGATGCAGGCGATCAACCTGAACAACGCCTCCCAGCCGGGCGGCGGGTCATCCGAACAAGCCTACGCGGTTGGCGGCACCGTCGGAAGCATCGTCGGGATGGTCCTGGGCGGGATCATCTGTGTCACGCTGCTCTGGAGTGCCTTCTTCGGCAAGCGGAAGAGGAAGGACCCCGCGAAGGACGAGTCGCCGACCGGCAGAAGCGCGAAGCGGGCGGAATAGTTGGCGAGGCGAGCCAGCCGGCCGATCACAGCCGCGGAGCGGCGACGGATCGGAGTCGCACTCCGTTCCCGACCGCCTGTTCGCCCGACCTTTCTTCACACATGCCAACGCCCCTCGCTCGCGCGTCGGGCTAACATCCCGAGACTTCCCCCATTTCAGTCATCAAACGCCGTCTGTTCCTGAAGGCCGCCGCCGCCCTCGTGGTCGGCGCCGTCGCCACCGCCGCCGAGCCGACCAAGAAGGATGACACCTTCACCGTCGTCGTCATGGACCCCCTCGCCGCCCCGCTGTCGTGCCCGTGCGTGAAGGGGTACGCCCAGCGCGACTACGAGAAGTTGGCCAAGCACCTGGAAGCCAAACTCGGCCGGCCGGTGAAGGTGTTCTTCGGCGAGTCGCTGACCAACACCCTGGCCAAGAAGTCGGACGGCAAGGCCGACCTCGTCATCGGCAAGGAGTCGGTGGTGCGGCACGAGGCGAAGGAGGGCAAGCTGGGCGTAGTGCCGCTCGCCGCCCTCACCGGCAAGGACGGCAAGACGACCCACACCGGCCTCGTGGTGGTGGCCGCCAAAGACCCGGCCCTGAGTGCCGCCGACCTGCAGGGGTACAAGGTGATCTTCGGCGAAGTGTCGGCCGACGAGAAGCACGCCGCCGCCCTCGCCCTGTTCAAAGACCTGGGCGTGAAAACGCCGGACAAGCCCGACACCTGCCTCGCCTGCACCGACGGCGCGACCAAAGTGGTGGACGCCGGCAAGAAGGGCGAGAAGGTGGCGACAGTCATCTCCGGCTACGCCCAGCCGCTGCTCGAGGGGTGCGGCACCATCCAGAAGGGCGACCTGCGGGTGGTCGGCGAGACCGACCCGGTGCCGTTCATCGTCGCCTTCGCCAACGACAAACTGCCTGAAGCCACCCGCACCGAAGTGCAAAAGGCGCTGCTCGGCATCGGCAGTGTAAAAGACCTGCTCACCGCGCTCGAAACGAAGGGCGGGTTCGTCGAACTGCCGGCCAAAAAAAAGTAACACCCGCTGAACCCGCGAAGGCCCCCGCAGTCGAGGCTTGGACCGGCTGGCGGGGGCCGCGTCGTGACGGGCGGGTGGGCTGGCTGCCCGACAAGCTGCCGGCGAAGACCGACCCGGTTTGGTCAGTCGATGTCACGTCTCCCGGCCTCGGCGGGGTGGCCGCCACCGCCGAACTGGTCCTCTTCTCCGACCGCGGGCTGAACGACACCGCCGACGTGTGGAAGTGCGTGAATGCGGCCGACGGCAAAGACGTCTGGTCGCACCTCGTGCCGTGCAAAGGCACCCTCGACTACGGCAACTCCCCGCGGGCCACGCCGCTCATTCACGGCGAGTTCGTCTACCTGTTCGGCGCGTTCGGTCATTTGGCGTGCCTGAAGCTGAAGTCCGGCGAAGTGGAATGGGAACTCGATTTGCCGCTGGAGTTCGACGCCACCGAGAAGCCGAAGTGGGGGGCGTGTTCGAGTCCGCTCGTCGCCGACGGTAAGCTGATCGTGAACCCCGGCGCGAAGGACGCCAGCCTCGTCGCACTCGACCCGAAGACGGGCAAGACGAAGTGGAAGACGCCGGGCAAGCCGGCCGGGTACGGGTCGCTGCTCGCCGGCACGTTCGGCGGGGTGAGTCAGATTGTCGGGCACGACGCCGACACCCTCGGCGGGTGGGACGCCGCCACCGGCAAGCGGCTCTGGACGCTCAAGCCCGACGCCCCGAACGACTTCAACGTGCCCACCCCGATCAACGTGGGCGGGAAGCTGCTGGTGACGACCGAGAACAACGGCACGCGGCTCTACCAGTTCGCCGACGGCGGCAAGATTGACCCGAAGGCGGTAGCGGTGAACAAGAAGCTGGCCCCCGACACGCACACGCCCGTGGTGAGCGGCGGGCGGGTGCTCGGGGTGTGGAAGCGGCTGTACGCACTCGACGTGAAGGGCGGGCTGAAGGAGAAGTGGGACTCGGACGACAAGGCCTTCCACCGCTACACCGCCCTCGTGGCCACCGACACGCGGGCGCTGGCGGTGAGCATGGACGGCGAACTGGTGCTGTTCGACCCCACGGCCGACGAGTTCGAGGCGCTCGGCCGGCTGAAGGTGTTCGCCACCGAGAAGGGGTTGTATGCGCACCCGGCGTTCGTCGGCAAGCGGGTGTACGTGCGCGGCAGTTCGGCCGTCGCGTGCATCGACCTCGCCGGCTGACCCGCGACAGGCCGTGTTATACCAAGTTGCAGTGATGTTCTGTTGTAGCCGGCCTCTGTGAGGCCGGTCCGGACCGGGGTCACAGACCCCGGCTACAGCAACAGATCAACGCAACTTGGTATTATTCCTTCCCCCAATCGGCCGGCAGCCCCTTCTTGGTCGCGGCGAGGATCTCACGAATGGCCTTGCGGTCGGCGGCGGACAGGTGGGCAAACGCCTCGCCCATATCCCGACCGGTCAGCACCTCGTTCAGCCGCTTCCAGACCACGGATTTCACCTCGGCCGGCAGGTCGTCGAACGCCCGCGAGTAGACGAGGTAGCTGCACGAGTACTTGAACAGCCGGGACTTCAGGTCAAACTGCCGTAGCGACCGCCCCTCACCGTCTGCCGGGCCGCGTTTGGCGAACTGCTCGGCGAACCCGGACGTGCCCTTCACCTCGTCCTCCAGCTTCACTTCGCCCGAGTACAGCAGGCCGCGGATCACGTCTTCCGCCGCCAGTTCGATCCGCCGGCGGTGGCTCGCCCGGCGGAGGTTCATCGTGTCCGCCTTCTCCTCCTTCATCGCTTCCAGATGCCGGAGCGCCTCGTTCGCGATGAGGCCGGCCCGCGACAGCCGATTGTGGACGTCCGCCTGGTGTTCCAGCACCAGCAGGGCCACGATGTCGCTGTGCGGCGTGAGGTACGCCTTCACCGGGAAGCGGTCCTTCAGGTCGGTCAGGTTCTGGTTGGGGGTGCGGTCCTCGGAGTCCGGGTTTTTCGTGTTCGAGAGCACCCAATTGCCGCGGTGCTGCACCTTCCCGTGAGTGCCAGTCACATACCAACCACCCCAGCGGTCGGACAGCGGCGTGCCCGGCTCCACCTGGGTGGAACCGGCCGAAATGACCGGCGTGCCCGTGCGATCCGGGAACACGGACCGCAGGATGTGTCCGGGGCGGTTTTGCGTACGCGAGGAGTTGTGGCACCGCAGGCAGGAGTCGGTGTGCCGGAGGAACCCCGGCGGGGCGTCCGCCTTCTGGTCGAAGGTGTAGAACGCCGTGCCCAACTCCGGGTCGGGGGCGGACAGTTCGACCACCTCCCCGCCGGGAACGTAGCCCACGTACACGTCGTCGTTGAAGTACAGCGCCCGTGGCGTCCGCGGGGTGATCTTTTCGGACTGGAAGCTGGTCTTGGAAAACACCATCGTCTGTGACGTTTCCGACACGCCGAGTTCGGCGAGTAGGGATTTCAGATACCCCTGACCTGCGACGTGCTTGAACGACACCTTCCCGGCTTCGATCTTCGCCTGCAACCGCAACACCTCGTTCGTCGGCTCGTCAGCCCAGCCCACCAGTCCGAACCCAAAGACACACGCGACCGCGGCACCGAAGCGGGTCATGGCCACACTCCATGTGTGAACTACGATTTGAAGTCCGCCAATCGCCCTTCCTCGCTGCCCCCAACGAGGGCAGGCATGCCGATCAACCTTTGACCGGATGATACCCTGAAAACGGTCGAAGTCGATGCGGTCGCTCGATGACTTTGGTGGCCGGTGTGCCTGTTCATCCGAATCCTGCTGGCCGCCCGCACCACCCAGTTCTTCCCCGACTACTTGACACGACTACACGATTCCGTGTAATAATGTAGTCTGACAGAGGTCGCCCATGGCACGAGCACGCACCGTCTCGCTCCCCGTCCGCGACGCGGCGAAAGGCCAGACCGCCGACGCGTGTACAAACCGGCCGGCCCTCGAAGCCAGGCCGCTGCTGTCGTTCGTCGAGGCGGTCAAGGTGATGGCGCTGTTCAAGGTGCTGGCCAACGACACCCGCGTCCGCCTCCTCCACCACCTGGTGCGGAGCGGGGAGTCCACCGTGAGCGATTTGGGGAAGGCACTGGGCATGAAGCCGCAGGCGGTGTCCAACCAACTGGTCCGGCTCTCCGACACCGGGATGCTCAACTCCCGGCGGGAGGGTAACAACGTGTACTACCGGGTGGTCAACGGGTGTGTCGCCCCGCTGCTCGACTTGGCCCTCTGCCTGATGGAAGACGAGGGGCAGAAGGGCCGCCGGACCGAATAGTCAGTACCGCTATGGCCAACCCACTCCGCCAGTGTGCGGGTGTTCGCCCTCAAGCCCCGGTCGCCAATGCCCCTGTTCCGCCGCTGTGTCGCCGAGTTGCTCGGCACGTTCGTCCTGCTCGTGTGCGGGTGCGGGGCGGTGGTGGTGAACGAAGTCACCGCCGCCGCGAACACGCCCGGCGTGGTCACCCACCCCGGCGTCGCGCTCGTGTGGGGGCTGGTGGTGCTGGCCCTCATCTACGCCCTCGGCGACCTGAGCGGGTGCCACATCAACCCGGCGGTCACACTCGGGTTCGCGGTGGCCAGGCGGTTCCCGTGGAAGGAGGTGGTGCCGTACATCGCCGCCCAGGTACTCGGGGCGCTCGCGGCGTCGCTGTTCCTGAAACTGCTCTTCCCCACGAACGTGAAACTCGGGGCCACCTTGCCCGCCGGCGACGTGTGGCAGTCATTCGCCCTGGAAGTGTTCCTCACCTGGTTCCTCATGCTCGCCGTCCTCGGCGTCAGCACCGGGGCGAAGGAGAAGGGCATCACCGCCGGCATCGCGGTCGGGGCGATCATCGGGCTGGAGGCCATGTTCGCCGGGCCGATCTGCGGGGCGAGCATGAACCCGGCCCGCTCGCTCGCCCCGGCGGTGATGTCGGGGAACACGGGCACCGTCTGGATTTACCTGCTCGCACCGACGGTTGGGGCGATGCTGGCCGTACCGACTTTCCGACTGATCAACCCCACGCGGGAAGACCGCGTACAAGAGAGATCGTGATGACACTCAATGACTTCGTCGGCGTCCTCACCGCGAACCCCGCGGCGGCCTTGCACCTGATGCTGCCGGACGAGTCGTTCGTGCCGGCCCACTTCCACGTCACCGAAGTGGGGCGGGTGCAGAAGGACTTCATCGACTGCGGCGGTACAGTTCGCTCCACCACCGCTTGCGTCTTGCAGGTGTGGGTGGCGGACGACACCGACCACCGGCTCGAAACCAACAAGCTGGCCAAGATTGTCCGCCTGGCCGCCCCGCTGCTGAAGGGCGACGACCTGCCGGTCGAGGTGGAGTACGAGAACGGCGTCGTGTCGCAGTACCCGGTCTCCGCCGCCGAAGTCACCCCGGCCGGCGTGCTCCTCCACCTCGGCACCAAGCACACGGCGTGCCTGGCCCCGGATCGCTGCGGGGTCGGCCCGACTGAATCCGCGTGCAGTCCGACGGCCGGTTGCTGCTGAACCCTCATTCCCATTCGAGGACTTCACCATGCCCCTCCCCCGCCTGTTGTTCGTGTGCATCGAGAACAGCAACCGCAGCCAGATGGCCGAGGCGTTCGCCCGTATCCACGGCGCGGGCAAGGTCGAGGCACACAGTTCGGGGTCGAAGCCGAGCGGGAAGGTGAACCCGCGGGCGGTGCAGTTCATGGCCGAACTCGGGTACGACCTGGCCACCCACACGTCGAAAGCGCTCGACCAGTTCAACGGCAGCGAGGTGGCGGTGGCGGTGACGATGGGCTGCGGCGACTACTGCCCGCTGGTGGTGGCGGACCGGCGGGAGGACTGGAACATCCCCGACCCGAAGGAGATGTCCGACGACGGCTTCCGCGAGGTGCGTGACCTGATCGAGCGGAAGGTGAAGGATTTGATCGCGTCCGTCGGCTGACCGCGAACGTGTGAGACGGCGTTGGCTCCGACGGTACCCGAGGCCGGGCCTCTGAACCGCGACCGCAGATCTCGCGTACCGTGAGTGTCCCGGCGGACGTGCCAGCCGCTCGGTGTTCCCCACGATTTCGCTCGCGGAGAAGACGATGCCCCAGCCCCTCCGCGGTCTTCACGTCTTGGCGACCCTCGCCCTCTTGTCCGCCTGTGCCGCCGGGCAGGAGAAGAAGCCGCCGGCTGCGAAGGGCGAGGTCGTCGCGGAACTGGGCAAGAGCGTGAT
>JANNDF010000018.1:0-3010 GCA_031387445.1 Planctomycetia bacterium | reverse complement strand
GGGTCCAGGGGTTCCGCTCGCTTCGCTCGCTCCACCCCTGGCTAACGACTGCCGCCGCTCCGCGGCTCCGGAAGTTCCCGTGACCGTTCACCGCGCCGGCCCGCCGCTCACCCCTCGCTCCGCACCTTCTCGTCCCACGTGTCGAGCAGGCCGCTGATGTTCTTGAACCCGAAGTCCATGTTCGCCAGTTCGTTGCCCAGTTCGACGGCGCGCGCGTAGTCGCCGGCGTCGGCCGAGCCGGTGGCCAGTTGGAACAGCACCTCCTTGCGGGCCGGCTCGTCGTTCGCGGCGGTCAGCAGGGCGAGCGCCTCCTCGAAGTTCCGCTGGGCCAACTTCCAGTTGTTCCGCTTGCGGAAGCAGACGCCCAGCAGCATCGCCGCCTGCCCCTTCAGCTTCTCGTCCCGCCGGGCCTGTTGCAGTTCGGTGATGGCCTCGTCCAGCTTGTCCATCTTCATCAGCCGCTTGCCCAACTCGACGCGGTGGATCACCTCGGCCGGGAAGCGGTCCACCTTCACCCGCAGGATTTCGGCCTCGCGGGCATAAATCTCCTTCTTCAGCTTGCCCCGCAGCTCGGTCAGTTCGGCCACCGTCGGGCCGTCGTGGTCCGGGTCGTCCTCGCCGCGGGCCTTGAGCGCCTTCAGCTTGGCGTCGGCCTCCTCGTAGTTCGCCCGCAGCGGTTGCAGGTCGAGTTCGAACAGTTCCAGTTGCAGGCTGAAGTGCTGGCCGGTCGGCCCCAGCCCCTGCTGGAGCGCCGCCCGCGCGCGATCCAGGTGGTTGTGCCGGCGGTACAGGTTGGCCAACTGCACGTACAGCGCCGGCTCGGTCGGCTCGGCCTCGATCCGCTTCTGCACGGCCGACACCTCGCGGGTCAGGCGGTCTTGCTTGTCCACCGCCGCCGCCTCGATCCGCGCCACCACCGGCGACTCCTTCGACCCGCTGATGGCGTCCTCGTACCCGCCGCGGGCGATGGTCTCGCTGGCCGCCAGGTTCTTCGCCTTGCTCGCCGCCTCCAGGTCTCGCGGGTCGGACTCTTGCACCAGCCGCCACAGGCCGATGGCCTTCTGGAAGTCGCCCCGCTTCTCGAACAGGCGGGCGAGCGCGCGGTTCAGCGTCGGGTCTTTCGGGTACTTCTGCCGCGCCTGATCGAGCGAGAAGACGGCGAGGTCCGACAGGCCGAGCGCCTCGAACGCCTCGGCCATGTCCATCTGCGTGCCCAGGTCCCACGGGTTGCGTGTGAGCACGTCCTCGCCCGCTTCGAGCACTTTCAGGTAGTCCCGCCCGGCCTTCGCCGCCTTCACCGACGCCTTGTACCGCGGGGTGGACAGGAAGGCGAACGTGCTCCCCTTCAGGTCGTCGCCGAACTTGGCCTTCTGCGCTCGCCGGAGCGTCTGGCGGAAGTGCAGGTTGCCGGGGTCGAGGCGGCAACACGTGCGGAGCAACTGGATGGCGTAATCGGAGTTGCCCGACTGCAGCACCTGGCGGGCGCGCTCGAAGTTCTCGACCGCGATCCGCCGCTGGTCGGGCGAGAGTGTCGGGGTGGGAGTGGGGTCGGCCATCGGGGAGAGTCCGCGGGGCAGTGGGTCGTCGCGGTCCCTATCTTGTACCACAACCGAGACGGGTCTAACACCGGTCGTCACGGGATCAGCCACCGACATTCTATGCCGCCGTGTGAACTTTTGGTGAATCCGACCGCCCCGGATCCCGCTGCCATCCGGTTGGCCGCGGACGCCCTGCGGGCCGGTCGGCTGGTCGCGTTCCCAACGGAGACGGTGTACGGGCTGGGGGCGAACGCCCTCGATACGGCGGCGGTGGCACGGGTGTTCGCGGCGAAGGGGCGGCCGGCGGTCAACCCACTGATCATTCACGCCGCCGACCGCGCCGCGGCCGCTTCGCTGACCGCCGACTGGACGCCCGCCGCGGACAAGCTGGCCACCGCGTTCTGGCCCGGGCCGCTTACCCTGGTGCTCACGAAGACGGCCGACATCCCGTCGGCGGTGACGGCCGGCGGGCCGACGGTGGCCGTCCGTGTGCCCGCTCACCCGGTCGCACTGGCCTTGCTGATTGCAGCCGGCGTGCCTGTCGCCGCCCCGAGTGCGAACCGCTCGGGGGAGCTTTCGCCCACCACCGCCGCCCACGTGCGGGCGAGCCTGGGGGATCGCATCGACGTGTTGCTCGACGGCGGGGCGTGCCCCGGCGGGCTGGAATCGACCGTCGTGGACGTGACCGGCGACGTGGTGCGGTTGCTCCGCCCCGGCCTGATTTCCGTCGCCCAACTCGAAGCGGTCGTCGGCCCGGTGACGGTCGGTGCGAACGCGCCGGGTGTGTTGCCTTCACCGGGGATGTTGACGAAGCACTACTCGCCCCGCACGGCAATTGAAGTTGCCGAGACTCAGGAGGAAGCCGACTTCCTGGCGAACCTGTACGAGACGGCCGGGCTGAAGGTGGCCCGGTACGCCGTGCCGCCCGACCCGTCCGCCGCCGCCGCCAGCCTGTACGCCGACCTGCACGCCCTCGACGCCGGCGGGTTCGACCGCATCATCGCCACCCTGCCGTCGGACGCCGACGACTGGCGGGCCGTGCGCGACCGCCTGACCCGCGCCGCCGCCGAGGAATAGGGAGAAGAGATTTCACCGCCGAGGGCACATGAGGGCACGAGAGAAATCAGATTTCACCGCAGAGGGCGCAGAGCGCGCGGAGAAGAGAGCAGGGAGCGAGGCAGAGTTTTGTTCCTTCGAATCTCTCTGTTGTCTTCTCTCTGCGTCCTCCGCGCCCTCTGTGGTGAATACTCTTCTGTCTTCCTCATGTGCCCTCATGTGCCCTCGGCGGTGAAATGTCGGAGGAGTGACATGGCCGGTATCACCACTCCCGAGTACCGCCGCTGCCCGCTGACCGGCCGGTGGGTGGTGCTCGCCCCCGAGCGGGCACTTCGTCCGATCCAACTCCAGCACGGCGAGCCGCACCATCCTCTCGCCGCCGGGGCAGAACGGGCAGACGCTCTTGGCGGCGGCGT
>JANNDF010001187.1:0-3424 GCA_031387445.1 Planctomycetia bacterium | reverse complement strand
GTCCCGCCGGTCTGATGGATGACCGGCGGGACGCCGGCCCCACCGTCTGCTACTTGTGGTGCTTCTTCCGCACCGCCCGCACGCACTCGGGGAACAACTCTTCCTGCTTGAGCGTGCCGAACTCGTCGAACGGCAGCGGGCGGGGGTCGCCGATCACTTCGAGGTACGGCTGGCCGGCCAACTCCGCCGCCAGCGGCGCGCTCACCCACAGGTCGGCCACTTCCAGCGTGTTCGGGATGACGGCGAAGCGGATGGCGTCGAAGTTCGGCTGCCAGCAGGTGTCCACGCCGTTGGCGACGCACTCGCGGTCGGTGCCGAAGCCGATTGGCAGCTTGCTCCGCCACAGGAAGCGGGCGGTCAGGTTGTTCATCTCGAACGGGCGGCTCCAGATGGCTTTCAGTGCCCGGCTGGTGGTCAGGTCGGCGATGCCGATGCCGGTGCCGTTGCCGTCCGAGTCGGGCGAGATGTCGAGCACGCACATGCGGGTGATGCTCGGCTCGTTCGTTTCCAGGTGCGGGTGCGCTTCGATCAGCAGCCGGCCGACGACGTTCGGGTCGATGCCCGCCCCGCTGTAGTTCTTCCCGCACTCGCCCACCACGAGGCAGTCGATCTGCTTGAACGGCAGGCGGCCCATCAGGGCGAAGGCTTCTTTCAAGAGCACCGGCTCGCGGGTGAACAGTTCGGCACGGTCCACCACTTCGAGCTTCGCCGTCTGCTCCTTCGCGTTCTCCAGGATGGCAAGCCCGCCGAGGAACTTGGTGTTCGCCATCAGCACCTTGGCCGTCTCGGGCATCATGTCCCGCAGGCCGCGGACGCCGTAGCGGTGGTGCTGGTCGGCGCCGTGTCGCTTGCCCAGGCCGATGACGAGCATCTTCAGGATGCCGCTTTCGAAGTCGCCGCGGAAGTCGGTGTGCGGCTTGATGCGAGACACCGTGACGACGCCATCCGCGCCGAGCGCGTTGCGATCCCACCAGACGGGTTCGCCCCAACTGTTCACGCCCACCCGCTCCACGTCCATGTCGGTCCGCACCGGCACGCCGAGGTGGGCTTCGTCAATCTGGTAGTGCGCCAGCAGGCTCCGCTGGCCGTCGGGCGTGGCTCCGCCGTGCGATCCCATCGCGGCCACCACGAACGGCTTCGCCCCCAACTCGATGAGCGCGTCCACGGTGGCCTTCGCCAGCACGCCGTGGTGCTTGATGCCGCGGCTGCCGCACCCGACGGCGATGCTCATGCCCGGCTTGATGCGGGTGGCGAGGGCCGACTCCACCCACGCCCGGCGGGCCTCGGCGTACACGTCGGCGACGTGCGGCTGCGGGTGGGACTGGCGAATGAGTTGGACGTGCGGGATGTTCACGGCGGCCGGCGGGGCTAGTGGGGAGGGGCGGAGAAGTTGTACGAACGGGGCAGTCGGGCGGGGCATGACCGCGTCCGCCCGCTGGGAGTTGGGCACCCCGCTCGTCCACCTGAGTCACTTGTGTTCGTTCGCGGTGTCCGCCGGCGGGGCTGGGGCTGGCGGTGCCACCGGCGGGGGCGGTGGGACGGGCACTGCCGCGATGGTCTTCGGTTTGAACTCGCCGGGGGCGAGCTTCGACAGTTGGTCATGCACCCGCTGGCGCAGTTCGCACGCCAGCGCCACCACCTCCCGCAGCTCTTCGTCCGTCGCGTTCCCATCGGGGTACAGCAACTTCATCAGCCCCGATCCCACCCGCTCGATGGCGGTCTGGTCCCGGCGCGTCAGGCCGGGTTGCAGCGCCACACCCCGCACGCGGTCGGCGAAGCTGTCCTCCCGCATCCGCACCAGCACTTCCCCGAAGTAGTCGATGACGAACCCCACGCCGGTCGCCACGCTCGCCGGGCTGATCTTCGGCACCTCCCAGCCGGGGATGTACCCGTGGACGCGGTCGAAGAAGGCCGAGTCGATGATCTCTTCGGGCAGCGGTTCGAGCAGGTGCGTGTACTTCGGGTGCGGCTGGTCGTCCTGCACGTCCAGGTTGCCGGTGAACACCAGGCTGGCGTCGGCGGCGAAGTGCAGGCTCCCGCGGCTGAACTGCCCGCTCTCCATGAAGTCCTTCAGCGTCGAAATCGTCTCGTCCTCGTCGCCGAAGGTGGTGTGCGCGATCTCGTCGAACACCACCACTTTTCGCGTGCCGAGGATGCCGACCTGCTTCGTACTCAGGTTCACGAACAAGTTCGCCGGCGTGGTCTTCCCCCCGCTGACGGTGAACACCCGCGGCGAAAGGTTCCGCAGGAGGAACGTCTTGCCCGTCTGCCGTGGGCCGAGTTCGATCAGGTTCACGTTGCGTTCGACGAGCGGCACCATGCGGGCGAACAGCAGCAGCCGCGTGCGGCGGTCGGGGAACGCGCCGGCCGAGTAGCCGGCCGATTGCAGGAGCAGCGCCATCCACTCGTCGGTGGTGAACTGAGCACGACACACCCGGTACGCGGCCACGTCCGGCGGGCCGACCTGGAACGGGGTGAAGCTGACCAACTGGTTCGGGGCGTCGTCGTTCCCATCCTGCGTGTACTGAATCTTCGCCGTGCCCCACAGCCCGCCGAGGAGTAGGCCGGGGTTCTGTTCGGTGATGGCCGCCGGCACCCGCACCTTGTTGTCTCCCAGCGCCGGCACCCGCGCCCACCGCTGTCCGCTCTTCAAATCGACGCGGGCTTCGACGTTGTCGATCAGCGTCACCTCGCCTTTCGCCAGCAGTTTCTCCTTCAGCAGTTCGCGGGACTCCAGGTCGGGCAGCAGTTCCTTGATCTTGCCCTGGATGTTGGCCAGGTCGGTCTTCCACGTCTCGGGTTTGACGAACTTGGCGAGCAGGTATTCCGACACGTACCGCGGCAGGCGGCTGAGCGAGGTGGCGGCGGCGAGCGACTTGATGACCACCTTGTCGCCGAGCAGGGCGTGGGCCTTCTTGTCGAGTTCGGTCAGCGGGTGTTCGTCGAACAGGGCCATGTTGGGGGGTCCAGAATGTACTCCGCACCCGCCGGGTGCGGTCGGAATGTCACCGCACCCGGCGGGTGCGGAGTACATTACCGCGGTTCCGGCTTCTTCCACTCCGGGTCGTAGGCCAGCGAGAAGATGTGTTGCAGTTCCTCCGCCCGGCCGTCCGGTTTGCTCAAGAGCGTCTCGATGGCCTTGCGGATGTTCGCCACCCGCGGGTCGGACGGCAGTCCACCGCCGCGGTCGATGCGGTCGAGGATGGCGGCCACGTCGAGCAGCTTGCACCGCGCTTCGAGGAAGTAGGCGTCGAGGGCAGACTTGGCGGTCAGCGGGGTCATGGCGTGCATCCGCGGCGGATGCGGGGATTGTATGCGAAACGGTTTGCCGCGCGGGCCCCCCCCCCCCCCCACGCCGGCCCCCCCCCCCAAACCCATAGCAAAAAAAAACCCCCAACCCCCCCCCATCCCACCCAAAACCCCC
>JANNDF010001173.1:0-5573 GCA_031387445.1 Planctomycetia bacterium | reverse complement strand
CAGTTCGGCCAGCAGTTGGTCGAACACGGCCGGGGTGATGCCGGTGAGTTGCCGGAACGTGCCCGGCGACCGACGCAGACGGGTGGTGTGGCTCATCCCCATAGCGTAGCGCCAAACCGGCTATCGTGCAGCGACTCTAATGGTGACGGCGACGGACACCCCCACGAGGCCGTAGTCGGCCAACCCGAGGGCGTACCGCCCGTGCCACGGGTGGAAGCCGATCCACCCGCCGCGGAGGTATCCCAACCGCATGATGAGCATCGGCGGCTCGTCGCTTTCACCCGCCGGGAAGGCCGGTCCGCCCGCGCGACCGCCGCGGCGAGTGTGGGCGACGAGCGCGGCGGTCAGGAGCGTGTCGAACGCCTGCCACTGCGAGCCGGTGGTGCGGCAGAGCACCTGACAGATCCGTTGGAACCTGGGGTGTGCCCGCGCCCGCCGGACGAACGTGGCGATCCGGTCGGTCGCCGGTGACGAAGGGGGCTGCCGCAGGTACGCCCGGCTGACCAGCAGGAACAAGAGCAGAATGCCCGCGAGGGTCAACAGCGAAGGGATGTAGACGTACATTGCACTCCCGAGCCGGGAAGGTCGTGTGGGGTGGTGCGTGCCCCCACTTCCCAACTGCGGGCGTGTGCGGACGGCAGGCAGGACGGACGTGAACGGTCAGGGAGCGGGCGGGGCGGGCGGCGGGGTGCCAGCCTTCGACATCCACAGGCGGAAGACGAGTTGATTCACCGCGGTGGCCACGGCCACGCCGACGACAATTACCCCGGCCCCGATGGCCCAAGTGAGCAGGCTCGGCGGCTGCCCGAGAACGAACAGACCGGCCACCACCACTGCCACCAGCAGGACGGCCAGGGTGAACAGGACCGGGGTGTGAACCGACGTGCGGCTCTCACGGCGGACGGTCGCAAGGGTGGCGGGATCGTGGTGCACGATCGGAGACGGCGTAGACATGGGTCGGGTTCGCGTGGAGTGGGGCTGAACCTGCCGACGCTAGTAAGGAACTACGAGCGCGCAGCACTCGCGGCTATCTGCCCGCCACACTTTTTCGCCGGTGCGTGATCGTCGCGATGCGCCGAGCGTGGGGCACCGGCCACACTCCCCGCATCATACCACCGCAACCGCGGTAGTGTGCATTCGTTCCGTGTTTTCTCAGCTTTCGGGCGGGAGCGAAACACCCGGCGAGTCGTCAACCGGCCTCCCGCGGGCATGATGATGCTCGGCGGCGGGTGTGCGCGTCAAGCACAACCGGCTAACGCCCACGGGTGCGGATGACCACGCTCGCGGGGGTGAATCGAATGAGTGGGCGCAATGCCGGGTGACGGCCGACGAATAAACCCGAACAGCCGACGGTTCCGTGGAACGGGTGAACGCTGAACGGGCCGTGCGGATTTGTTCACCGGCCTTCCTTGACGGCGGGTGCCGCCCTCCGCAAACTGTCGCCACCCGCTCTCCGTTTGTGCCCGCACCGCGCGCTCGTGGTCATACTTTCCCGGAAAGACCGCCATGATTCGGTTCGCCTGCCCCGGATGTTCCGCCACCTTCACCGTCGGCGACGAGAAGGCGGGCAAAACCGGCAAGTGCCCGAAGTGTCAGTCACAGTTCGTCATCCCGGCCGCGGACGCCGGCGCACCGGCGGCCGACGCTCCACCCCCTGTGCCACCGACCAGCAAAGCCCCGTCTCGCCCGTCGCTGCCGCCATTGCCCCCGCCCCCGCCGGCGGCCGACCCGAACGCGCCGGTGGAGATCCAGCCGTGCCCGAAGTGCGACACCCGACTCTCGGTACTGCCCACCGACGTGGGCCTGGACATCCAGTGCCCGAGCTGCGAGACGGTGTTCAAGGCACTCCGTGCGGACGCCCCGCCGCCGCCGGACGCCGGCGCGAAGGGCAAGGGGTCCAGCGCGCTGGTGAAGCTGGGCAGCGGCAGCAAAAAGGACGACGATGACGATGATGACCGTCCGAGCAAGAAGAAGAAGAGCCGCCGCGGGGACGACGACGATGACGACGACCGCCCGAGCCGCCGCCGCAGCAGCCGCCGGGATGACGACGACGACGACCGGCCGTCTCGTCGACGCAGCCGGCGGAGCCGCGGCGGCGACGATGACTACCAGAAACCGGACCAATCACAGTTGGTGATGATCTTCACGATCATCGGGGCCATCCTCTGCTGGAACATTTTCGGTATCGGGTTGAACATCGCCTCGCTGGTGATCGCCAACATCAACATCGGCGAGATCGATGCAGGGCGGATGGTCTCCACCAACCGCGGACAAATGAGCACCTGCCGCACGGTGAACATCGTCTGCCTGTGCGCCCCACTGGTCGGCGTCATCATCTGGTGCGGGTTCGTCATGATCATGGGAGCGGCCGGGGCGGCGAGCCGGTAACAATCACACTGTGTCGATCGGTGGGTTGCCGGCATTCCTCACCCGAGGCGCGCGTAGGAAATGATCCGGTTCGCCTGCCCGAATTGCGAGAAGGTGTACACGGTGCCGGCGGCGTCCGGGGGCAAGCCGGCCACGTGCAAGCAGTGCGGCACGCGGTTCCAGATCCCGGACGCCCCGCCGAGCGTCGAATACGAGGTGGTGGAGGAGCCAGCCCCGGCCCCCCCACCACCGCCCGCACTACCGCCACCGCCGCCGGCACCACCCCCTCCGCCGCCCGCGGTCCAACACGCGGAAACGATGGTGCTTCCGTCGCTGCCGGACTTGCCGTCGAAGCAGATTGAAATTCCGAGCATCCCAGCGCTACCGGATTTGAATACGGCCCCACCACCGGCCCCTCCGCCACCGTCTAACCTCAGTTTCGGCGTCTCACCACCTGCCCCACCGCCACCTGCCGACACACCGGCGACGGTGGTTCTGCAGCCCTGCCCCACCTGCGGCGCCCGGCTGACGGTGAACGCAGAAGACGTGGGCGCGCACGTCGAATGCCCGATGTGCAAGACGGTGTTCCAGGGGCAAGCCGCGCAGACGCCTACCGTCGTTGCACCCACACCACCGCCGCCACCCGCACCGGCGGACGTGGACATCGCCCCATGCCCGAAGTGTCGGGCTGAGCTGACGGTGTCCGAGACCGACCTCGGCCAGGATGTGGAGTGCCCGCACTGCCAGACGGTGTACAAGGCCGAGCGACCACAGCCGAAGGCCGGCACACAGTTGGCCAAGTCGGTGCGCGGCGCCGCCCCGCCGCCATCGCGTGGGGGTGACGACACTGACAAGAAGAAGCCCTACGAGTTCAAGCCGAAGAAGAAGAAAGACAAGGACAGCCCGTTCGCGGAAGACGACGACGATCGGGACCGGAATGATGACGATGACGACGACGATGACGACGACCGCCCGCGGCGAAAGAAGAAGAAGAAGAGGCGCCGCTCCCGGAGCCGCAGCTACGACGACTATGACGACGACCGCTACCGGTCGTACTCCCCGCACGACGGCGGGGCGATGCTGATCTGGGCCATTGTCGGCCTGTTCTGCTGCTGGTTCATCAGCATCTATGTGCTGATCAAGTCGAGCCAGAGCATCAACGAAATCCGCAACGGGACGATGGACCCGAGCGGGCGGGGCTTACTCGAAGCGGCCCGCATCATCGCTATCATCGACTTGATTCTGGTCGTGTTGGCGATCGTTCGGCAGATTTTCTTCATCGGCTTCGTCGGAGCGGGAGCCGCGAGCAACTACTGACCTCCTCAGTTTTTCATCCGCCGACCGATACCCCTGCCGCGACCGCGGGTTACACGTCATAACCCGCGTTCGTGAGGTCCGGTCATGCGGTTCAATCGTGTTCTCCCTTCACTGCTGCTCACCGGGGCGTTCGCCCTGGCGGTAGCGGTCCCGGCCGTCGGCGCCGACGAGAAGGCCGACAAGAAAGCCCTGCGGATGAAGATGAAGGAAGAGGCGGCGAAGAAGGCCGCGGAAGAGGCCAAGAAGGCCGAAGAGGCCAAGAAAGCAGCGGAAGCGAAGGTCACCGCCGACGCTGCCAAAGCCGCTGCGGAGGCCAAGAAAGCGGCCGAAGCCCGCAAGGCCGCGGTCGCCGTGTCGAGGCTCGACACCGCCGGCATCGCCAAGCTGATCGACGCGGAAGTCGGCAAGAAGCTGACCGCGGAAAAGATCGAACCATCGCCGATCTGTTCGGACGAAGACTTCCTCCGCCGGGCCTACCTGGACATCACCGGAGTCATCCCAACCGCCGACAAGGCCAAAGCCTTCCTCGACGACAAGTCCACGACCAAGCGGGCCAAGCTGATCGACGACCTGCTCGCCGACCCGAACTATGGCCGCAAGAACGCCGACATCTGGCTGGCCAAGCTGTTCCCCCGCGACTCGAACAACCGCTTCGTCCAACCTGAGGCGTTCTCCACTTGGCTGCAAGAGCAGTTCAACGCCAACACCCCGTGGGACCAGTTCGCCACCACCGTCGTGACCGCCAGCGGCACGGTGGACGAGCACCCGGAGGTGACGTTCTTCCTCGCCAACCGGAGCGTCGACAAGCTGACCGACGCGGTCAGCCAGCACTTCCTCGGGGTGCGGCTCAGTTGCGCCCAGTGCCACAACCACCCGTTCACCGCCACCAAGCAGACCGAGTACTGGGGCATGGCCGCATTCTTCAGCAAGGTGGCCGCCCAGAATCCGAAGAACCCGAACAACGGCGGCGACAACACGAAGCTCGGCGTGCAGGAGGGCAAGGTGCCGACGAAGGCGAAGGACTTCTTCCCCGAATCGGCCAAGAAGGTGAGTGCCAAGTTCCTCGGCGGGCCGGAGCCGAAGTTGGACGCGACCGAGCCGTACCGCCCGACCCTCGCCGCGTGGATGACCGACGCCGCCAACCCGTACTTCTCCAAAGCGATGGTCAACCGCACCTGGGCGCAACTGTTCGGCAACGGCATCGTCGATCCGGTGGACGACCTGATCGAGAAGAACGCCCCCAGCCACCCGGCCCTGCTCGACGCGCTGGCCAAGCAGTTCGCCGCCGGCGGGTACGACGTGAAGGCCCTCGTCCGCGGCATCGCCCTGAGCGACACCTACCAGCGGTCGGCCAAGCCGAACGGCAGCAACAAGGGTGACGCCCAACTGTTCAGCCACTCGGCCGTCAAGCAGATGTCCGGCGAGCAGGTGTACGACAGCCTGCAACAGGTGCTGGGTGCCGACAAGGACGCCGGCAAGAAGGTGCAGAACCAGAACACGCGGCAGCCGGTGTCGAAGCGGACCGGCTTCGTGCAGTTCTACCTCGCCGGGGCTGAGGAGACCGACCCGACTGAGTTCGAGGCCGGCATCCCGCAGATGCTGAAGCAACTGAACGCGAACAACGCCCGCCTCGCCACCGCCGCCAAAGCCCTCACCGGCGGGCTGAAGGCCGACGCGGCCGTCGAGAAGCTGTACCTGACCACGCTCGCCCGCCGGCCGACCGCCGACGAGACCAAGCGGCTGACCGAGTACGTGGGCAAGAACCCGACCGACGGCTACGCCGACGTGCTCTGGGCGCTCCTGAACAGCAGCGAATTCGCCATGATCCGGTAGGGCGAGCGGCCCCCGGGGTGGGGGGGGGTGCCGACCCCGCACCCAAAAAAACCCCC
>JANNDF010001165.1:0-3508 GCA_031387445.1 Planctomycetia bacterium | reverse complement strand
CCGGGCAGGTGACCACCAACCACTCGGACACGCAGAACGAACTCGGCGTGCATTCGGCCATTCCGATTCTGCCGGCGAACAAGCAGACCACCACCACGACCACCAGCACCCGCGACGAGACGGAGTGGCACATCATCTATCGTCGCGGCGGTGTGCCGCCTTTGGCCGCGACGGAGACGGTGCTGCAGACCGGGGCGAAAGCGCCGGCGAGGTAAGGGCCATCAGAGGGGGAGGTAAACAACCTGATCGCGGAAGTCCTCGGGGCGGCCCGCGTCGGCCGCCAACACCAACTCGCCGATGATCTCGCCCATGCTCGTGCCGGGGCGGATCAGCACGACGCCGGGTGAGTGGCGGCTGGCACGGAGGTGGTCATTCAGGTGGCCCGGCAGAGTGTTCTTGTCTTCGGACACCAGGATGCGATCGTTCAACTCGCACCAGACGAGGAGGTCAGGGTCAGATGTCCCGTACGGAGGGGCGTCGGAATCGCCGACCCGCATCACATCCACAGCAGGCAGGATTCCGAGCCGGTTCCGTCGGCGGAACGCGTTCATCAACCCGCCGTGGGTGTCCTCGTCCAACAAGAACGCGATCATCAGGCGGTCCCCGAATCGATGAGGAAGGCTCTGGGGACTTTATCCGCCGGTGTGGCCCGAACGCTGTAGGAACAGTAAGGTCACCCGGCGGCTTTTTGTCGAGCGGCCAACCTCGCCCGCAGTTCAGCGGCGTTCAGTTTCGTGCCCGCTTCCCGTAACCGGTCGAGCGCCGCCCCATACTCGGCGGCATACGCGTTCACCGCCTCCATGTTTTCCAGGTAGAACGCGATGAGCTTGTGGATGGTGGCGAGTGGGACGTGGGGATACCGGACGGCGAGCGACTCGGCCGATTCGCCCTGATTGTAGTAGAAGACGAAGTGATACAGCACGACCCGCGTGCCGGCGACGACGACTTCGCCGTCCGGCCAGCGGGTAAGGAACGGGGGCAGTTCGGGTAGCGACATGGTGGCACCTCCGCGCTCCGCTCGCGGAGCACTCCCGTATCTTACCCGTCCACCCCGCCGCAGGCGTCGCCGCCGGCGCTCGGGGCACCGACCATTTCCAGCTCGTACCGCCGCTGGCCGCGTTCGGTCGGGTAGTCGCCGGTCACGCACGCCCGGCAGAGCTTGTGCGGTTCGATTTCGATGCACCGGGCGAGGGCGTCGAGCGGCAGGTACCGCAGGCTGTCGGCCCCCAGGTCTTTGGCCATCGCGTCGAGTTGCTCCGGCGTCGGCTCCGTCAGCCCGTTCATGAACTGCGGGGCGTACAGGTCGCTCACCTTCGCCATGTCGATGCCGTAGAAGCACGGGGCGACGATGGGCGGGCAGGCCACCCGCACGTGAATCTCGCTCACCTCGCCCACGCTCCGCAGGAAGCCGAGGAGCGTTTTGAGCGTGGTGCCGCGGACGATGCTGTCTTCCACCAGGAAGATGCGTTTCCCCTTCAGCACCTGCCGCAGCGGGGTGAACTTCAGCCGCACCTTGTCCGCCCGGTTGCCGGCCTCAATGAACGTCCGCCCCACGTAGCGGTTGCGGATCAGCCCTTCCAGGCTCCGCACGCCCAGCTTGTAGGCCATCGCGTCGGCGGCGGCCTTGCTGGTGTCGGGCACCGGCACCACGATGGTGTTCTCGTCGATGGGCACGCCCGACAGCAACTCCTGCTCGGCCAGTTCTTCACCCAGCCGGGAGCGGGACAGGTACACGCTCTTGTCGTCGAGGGTGCTGGCCACGTTGGCGAAGTACACCCACTCGAAGAAGCAGTGCTTGGGCGTCCGCGGTTTGGCGTACCGGCGTTTGGTGATCTTGCCGCCGGCGATGACGACCATCTCGCCCGGTTCGAGGGAGACGATCTCGTCCTCGTCGAACCCCAGGTTCAGCAGCGGCACGCTTTCAGACGCGGCGGCGAAGATCGGGCCGTCGATGGCGTAGCAGAGGGGGCGGAGGCCGAGCGGGTCGCGGAGGACGACCATCTCGCCGAGGGCGTTCAGGAACACCAGGTTGAACGCGCCGTCCAGTTTGTCGGCCACATTCTTGAACACGTCGAACAGGTCCGGCTTGTCGGCCCGCTGCATCTCCCGGCTGAGCAGGTGCAAAATGACTTCGGTGTCGTTGTCGCGGGTCAGGTGGTAGTCGGAGTCGGCCAGCAGTTCGGCCTTCAACTCCTCGAAGTTGGCCAGGTTGCCGTTGAACGCGAACGCGAACCACTTCCACCGGCACCCGTGCACCTGCTCGAACGGCTGGGCGTAGCTCTTGCCGGTCGGCCCGCTGGTGGCGTACCGCGTGTGCCCGATGACCGCCCGCCCCGCGTACTCTTCCAGAATGCTGGCGAACTTGTGCGGGCGGCTCATGCTGAACGCCTCGGCCACCGTGCCCACGTCCTTGTGGGTGTCGAGCAGTTGCTCGCGGCCGGGCTTGTACGACGCCATGCCCGCGGCCAGTTGGCCGCGGTTCTGCAGGTCCATCAGCATCCGCGGCATCAGCCGGGTCACTTCGTCCGGGTCGCCGGTCCACACCTTCGCCTTGTCGCCGTTCGCCAGGTGGTAAAGGGCGGCAATGCCGCACTCGTGCCGCAGTTCGTCCATGTGGCTCACTGAGGGGTGGCGGGAGAGGGGCCGGTGGTGTCGAGTATCGGGTGCGAGTCCCCCGTCATGATAGACCCGGCGTGCCCTCAATGGGGGAAAAATGGGGAGGCCGGCGCGACTATGCCGCCGGTGCCGAAGATTCCGCCGCGGGCCGAACGTGCCGGCGGAATCGTTCAATCCGCGGGGCGATAGAATCGTCGGTGGTGGTGTGCCCACACCATTCGGAGTTCACGCCATGCGCACCCTGCTCGCCCTGCTGCTGACCGCCGGCCTCGCCGTCGCCGCCGACGCCCCGCTGGAAGCGACCCTCGACGGCACGACCACGTACACCCTTGACCTGGGCGGCAAGACGGCCGACGAGTTCACCAAGAGCCTGAAAGGCGAGAAAGTGCCGCCCGCCCCGAAGGTGGACCTGAAACTGGTGCTCAAGAACACGTCGAAGGAGGACATCCAGGTGTGGACGGCCGGCGACGCCGTGACCATCACCTACACGCTGAAGGGGAAGGGGGCGGCGTCGGCGAAGCCGGATTTGGCGTTCACGCAAGAGTTCCGGTTGCCGAAGGCGGTGAAGGTGGAAGCGGGCAAGACGGTGGAACTGCCGATCAAGTCGCTCACCGGCGGGTTCCGCAGTGCGAGCGAGTTCACCTATTGGACGCTGCCAGGCGAGTACGAACTGACCGCGACCATCACGACGGGCCTGTCGCCCAAGCCGAAAGGGGCGGACGACGCCGGCAACGGGTTCGGCAAGGTGGCGGTGGCCAGCAAGCCGCTCAAGATCACCGTCGAAGAGAAGAAGTGAGGCGAGCTGGAAGTGGGGGGGGGGGGGCCGCGGCGGGGGGGGGGATTTAAAGCGGGGGGGGGGGCGAGCACAAAACAACCCCCCCCCCCACCCCCC
>JANNDF010001004.1:0-22528 GCA_031387445.1 Planctomycetia bacterium | reverse complement strand
AACTGCACCTGCGGGTTCGGGTGCCGGCTGGTCACGTTGATCGGCTCCCGACACACGTCCGCACGCGGGCCGAGGAACCGCACCGTTGCCCCCGCCCCGGCGTTCGCCACAAGCCCGAGGACGTACCCGTCACGACCGGCTTTCCATTCCCCCAACGCCGTCGTCTCCTCCGCCGTTTCCGGCACCAGGATGAGCAACTCGGGTTTGACGATGACTTTCACGGGCGGCCTCCCAGAGTGTCCGGTTCTCACCATGGACAAGATGTTCGCGGCGGGATTCATGCCCCAGGCTCACGCACCCAGTTTCGAGAGGCGGACGAACAGCACCATGCCGACCACGGCGACCCCGGCCACGACATAGGCCACCACGAACAGCGTGGCGAAGAACCGGAGCAGGCCGGCGAGGAAGTCCTTGCGGCGGGAGGTGGCCCGCGCGCCCAGTGCCAGCGGCACCCACACCAGCGGCAGCGCGAGCACACAGAAGATGAGGGTGGAGAAGTACCTGCTGTCGGCACTCGTCTCGCTGTTGTCGCCGGTCAGGGCGGCCACCACCCGGGCCACGATGCCGATGGAGAAGGCCATCCCGACCCCGCTCTTCACGGCCTGCCACACGTCCGTGCCGGTGATCTCCACCAGGGGAGGTTTCTGTCGCACTCGACGGGCGCGGAGGCGAGGGGTTTCGTCGTCCCAACTGAAGTCGAAGTCGGAGCGGCTCATGGCAACTTCCGGGCGCGGGTGGGGAAGAGCGAGCGGCGAACGTTTGCCCACACCCACCTGAGCGACGGAGGCGGCCGGCAGCGGGCGGCTACTTTTTCTTTTCCGCCGCGGCACGCAGGCCTTCGATCATCTCAGCCACCCAGTTGGCGCGGTCGCGGGTGTAGGCATTGAGCAGTTTGAACTTTTCGTCGTGCAGGGGATCGGAACGGATCGGTTTGGCAAGCCGGTCGCGGATCATTCGGAGCGCCTCGTCGTACTGCCGGACCGCCGCGGTGGGGTCGGGCGGGCTGGCGGTCAGGTGTGCTTCCGCTTGCAGCACCAAAAACCACGCCTGCATCACGTCCAGGCTGAGCCGCTGGCCATCGACCAGCGGCATCGGAATTCCGAGCTTCTCACCGTCAGTCAACCGCTGTTGGGCGAACCGAATGCGCTCCTCGGCCTCGGCCGGTTTCTTCGCCTCCAACGCCAACTCCCTCGCCTCGAAGGTGGCCAGCATGATGTCGGAGAAGGCGATCAGGTCGTCGTCCGGCCCGGCCTTCCGGATCGCCTCCAGTTGGGCACGCGCGTCCGCCGCCGGCTGCCCAAGGGGCAACTGCTGCCCGGCCCGCATCCCCGCCCAGCCGAGGTTTAGCATGAGTTCGATGGGGAGCAGATCGACGTTGTCGGCGTTGGCGGCGCGGAGCGGGCCGACCAACTTGATGCCGGTCTCGTAGGCCTTCTCGGCGACGGCCCGGTGGTCACGCTCCAGACTGCCCAGCATCCCGACGCGGACGCACAGCAGGATCGCGCGGAGGCGGGTGTCGGGCATCAGCCGCTCGCGGGCGGCCAACTCACTGAGGGTCATGGTCGCCTGTTCCAACCGCCTCTTCGCCGCGGCCGGGAAGTTCTCGTGCGGGTACTCGGCCATGTCGCACCGCACCTCGGCGTGCGCCAGTTCCGCGTCGTCCTTCAAGCCCAGGTGATCCA
Source organism: Planctomycetia bacterium (assembly GCA_031387445.1). Classification (GTDB taxonomy): domain Bacteria; phylum Planctomycetota; class Planctomycetia; order Gemmatales; family Gemmataceae; genus JALHQU01. The sequence goes on along the minus strand of JANNDF010001004.1, from coordinate 20,846 downwards.
CCCCGTGGTCGGACTTGATGAGCTTCTCCGCGAGGATTTCCAACTCGAACAGTCGGGCCCACACCGTGTGGGCGGGCAGGGACGCCATCTCCGACTGGAGGAGCAACCGCTTCGCGCCGTACTGGAGGTGCTGCAACTCGACGAGCAGCGGGTACTCCATGACGAGCGGGTCGAGGTCGGCCAGCAGCCGCTGCAAGTCGTCTGTTGCGACGGGGCCGGAGTCGGTGGCGGCCAGTTCGAGCCGCAGGCCGAACTCGCGGAGTTTACTCATCACCGGGGCATTGGGCGGGAGTGGCTTGCCACCGTTCAGGGCGTCTAGCGCCGCCGTCAGCCCCGTTCGGTATGTTTTCCCGTAGGTCGGTAGAAGGGTGCCCACCCGCTTGGCGGTGTCGGCCTTCTCCTGCACGCGGGCCAGTTCGAGCGTCGCCTCGACCAACCGCATGCGGGGCGAGTCTTCGAGCACCCCTTCGACGGACGTGTACCCCGTGATGCGGAGCGGGGTTGGATCCCGTGCGAGAGTGGTGAACGTGTCGCGGGCGGCGACGAGGAGCGGGCGGGCCTCGCCGAACCGGCCTTTCAGGTTCAGCGTGCCGGCCCGTTGGAGAATCGCACACGCCCACCCGAACTGGACGTCGCGGTCGGTCGGCGATTCCGCCTTGAGCACCGCGAACCGCCTCTCCGCCTCGGCGAACGCGGCCACCGCTTCGTCCGTCCGCCCGACCATCGCGTCCACCTCACCGACCTTCAACCACGCCAGCGCCACCTCCAACCGCACGTCGGCCCGTTCGGCGTTGCGGGCGGTGAACGCGGACAGGTACTCGCGGTACTTGTCCAGGGCCTGACGGCGGAACCGGCGGGTGAGTGGGTCTTCGGCGACGGCGGCACGAGCGAACACGCTGTCTATGACCGCCCGCAGGCCGGCGTCGGCATCGCTGAAGTCGGTCCGCCGTGCCGCGTGCGACTGCTCCAGTTCGCCGTAGGCCTTCTCCAGAGCTTCCTTCTGCTGCGTCAGTTCGCGGTTCTTGGCGGCGAGCAGTGGCACCACCACCGCCAGCGCGACGGCCACCACCAGCACGGCCGCCGCCGCCGCCGCCGCCGGGGTGCGGTTCCGCTTCACCCACCGCCGCACGCGGGTGAACAGCGGGTCGCGGTAGGCCGTGACCGGCTCGTCGGCCAGCCATCGCTCCACGTCGGCGGCCAGTTCCTGCGCCGAGGCGTAACGCTCAGCCGGGGTTCGGGCCATTGCCTTCGCGCACACCGCCACCAGCGGCTTCGAGGTGGACGGGTTCACCTGACCTACCGCCTGCGGCGGGCCAACCTTCACCGCCCGCATCACCGCCTCGGCCGTCGCCCCGGTGTACGGCGACCGACCGGCCAGCACCGCGTACAGGGTGGCCCCGAGTGCGTACACGTCCGCCGCCGGGCCGACGCGGTCCCAATCCCCGCGGGCTTGCTCCGGGGCCATGTACGCCGGGGTGCCCTTGGCCACCCCCGTGCGGGTCGGGTCATCGCCGAAATACGGAGTGCGGAGTGCGGAGTGGGGAATGGAAGAATCGGCGGCGGTGAAAACGGAGTCGTCACTCGGCATTCCCCGCTCCGCACTCCACATTTCCCTCGCCAGCCCCCAGTCCACCAGCAGGGTCTCGCCGTACCGCCCGAGCATGATGTTGCCCGGCTTGATGTCGCGGTGCAGCACGCCGCGGGCGTGAGCGTAGGCGACCGTCTGGCAGACCGACGCGAAGCACCGCAACAGACGGGTGAACTCCAGCCGCCGGGCGGTCGGGTCGGCGGGCGAGGCGTGGTAGTCGCGGACGGCATCGGCCAGCGTGTTACCGCGGATGAACCGCATGGCGTAGTACGGCCGGCCGGAAGGGTCTTCCCCGGCCCCGTACACCGGGGCGACGCCGGGGTGTTCCAGCTTGCCGGTCACCTCGGCCTCGTACTGGAACCGGCGGCGGGCGGCCGGGTCGAGGGCGGCGAGCCGCTGCATCACCTTCAGCGCCACCGTCCGGTTCAGCTCCTGATCCTCCGCCACGGCCACCACCCCCAGCCCGCCGGCGGCGTGGAACGCCACCGGTTTGAACCGCCCCGCGTCGATCTGTTCGACGTCCTCGCACGGGTCGGCCGGTGGGGCGTCGAACACCCGGTTGATGTGGCCGAGTTGCCGGAGCAGGCGGACGAACGGGTCGAGCAGGTCGGGGTGGTCGCAGCAGTGGTCTTGGGGGGTGACAACCCGGCCGGAGGCGTGGGCGTCATCCCACGCCACCAGCAGGTCTGCGAGTCGGTCGTCGCGGGTCATGTGTGAGCTTCCGGGGAGCCGGTGAAGTGTACCAGTACGTGACGACCTTCGCGGCGAGTGAAACGAGCCAGGCTCGTTTCACTCGCCGCGTGTCGCGGTCACTTCTTCGCTTCCGTCTTCACGTCGCCCGGCTTGGCCCACTTGGTGAAGTCCCAGGCGTCGCGGTGGTCGCTCACCGAGGCCGCCGTCTCCTCGATGTGGTCGCGGAGCACCTTCGCGGTGACCCCGCGGTTCTCGCTCACCGCCGACAGCCACAGCACCTTCGTCTTCGCGTTCACCAGGAACTTGCCCTTGCCGGCGGTCAGCAGTCCGTCGTTCAGCTCCAGCAACTTCACCAGGGCCGGGGCGTTGCCCAGTTCCGCCTCGCCCATCTTGCCGACGTTGACGAACGCCATCACCAGCGACTTGTCCCCGTTCAGGTTGATCGACATGGGCACGTCCATGTCCCCGCGGGTCACCTTGATGTGCACCCGCTTCACCGCGTCCGCTTCCGTCGGCCGCTTGGTGATCTCGTACCCCAGGTCGTCCACCATCTTCATCAGCTCGTCGTCGGTCAGCTTCTTCACCGGGGCGGTCGTCGGTTTGGCCACCGGCGGGGGGGTCGGCTCCTGGGCACGGGCGGCGGTGCCGGTCAGCAGGGCGGCGGTCAGCAGGGCGAGGGTGGTGATCTTCCGCATGGTCGTCTCTCCGGTTGGTGACCCCTCGGATTTTCTGTTGCGGTCGGGGTCGGTGTCCCGCGTCACACCCGGCTGAGCGGCGGGGGAGCACGCCAGGGGGCGCGGAAAAACGAAAAAACCGGCCCGAAGGCCGGCTGTTGAGTTTGGCAAGCGTAGTGACCCGGCCTCCGGGATCGGTCAGCCGGACAACTGGCGGATCGGCTTGCCGCCGTCGGTGATCGGCACCGGGCGGGAGCCGTCGAACAGCTCTTTCGCCGGATTGATGTCGAGGGAGTGGTGAATGGTGGCGTGGAAGTCCGGGATCGACACCGGGTGCTCGGTGACCGACTTGCCGTCGTCGCTCGTGACGCCGAACGCCCCGCAGTGCTTCAGCCCGCCGCCGGCCAGCACCAGACTGAACGCCGACCCCTGGTGCCCCCGCCCGCCGCGGCCGTCGAACTCCGGCGGGCGGCCGAACTCGGTGGCCACCACGATCAGCGTCTTGTCGAGTCGCTTGCGGGCTTCCAGGTCGGCGATCAGCCCGGCCAGTGCGGTGTCGAGTTCCTGAATCAACTTGTGCTGGTTGTCGATCCCTTCGTTGTGAACGTCCCACCCGGTGCCGTTCAGGAAGTTCAGGTTGTGCGACACCTCCACGAACCGCACGCCGGCCTCGGTCAGTCGCCGGGCGAGCAGGCACCGCTGGCCGAACTCCCCGCCATAGCCCTCTCGCACCTTCGGCGGCTCGGTGGTCAGGTCGAAGTGGGTCATGAACTTCGGCCCGGCCAGCCGCAACGCCTCCGCCTGGGCTTCATCGTACTCGGCCAGATTGGAACCTGTGGGGGCGGGGGAAAGGCCGTCCTCCCGCAGTTTCTGCCGGGCGTCGGCCCGCTTTTCGTCCACGTGCGACGGGCGGGTGAACCCGGCGGGTCCGGCCTTCGTGTCAGTCAGGTAGACGAACCCGTGCTTCGCGCCGAGGAACCCGGCCCCGCGGCTGACGTTCGGGTAGCCGATGAGCATGTACGCCGGCACCGTCGCGTTCGCCGCCCCTTTCTCGTGGGCGACAATCGACCCGACCGACGGGTAGGTGACGTTTCCGCTGACCATCCGCCCGGTGTGAACCAAGTTTGTGGCGAAGGCGTGTTCGTCGATCACCTTGTGGTTCACCGTGCGGACGGCGGTGACGCGGTCCATGAGCGGGGCGAGCTTCGACAGGTGTTCGCACACCTTGACCCCTTTCACGGCGGTATCGATGCTCGGGTAGAGTGACCCGGCCGTTTTGGGAGTGCCCTTGTTCTTGCCGACCGCCTTCGGGTCGAACGTGTCGAGCTGGCCCATGCCGCCGCCGAGCCAGACGAAGATGCAGCACTCCGCTTTGCCCGCCGGCAGCGGCGTATCAGCCCCGCGCAGGGCGGGAGCGATAACGGCGGTGGTGACGGCGGACGCGGCCAGGAACTCGCGGCGGTTCATCGGGAGGGCCTTAAGTGTTCTGCTCGCTCCGCGAGCGGGGTTCGATACAGTTGACCCGCTCGCGGAGCGAGCAGAGCACATTAGGGTGTGAACACGAATTCGGTCGAAGTCACCAGCACCCAGAGTACATCCTCCAGCCGTCCTCGCCAGTCGGCGTCGAGGCGGGCGGTGGGCGGTTCGCCGGCGCGGGCGTCGGCTTCCTCCTGCTGCCGCAGGGTAGTGGCCTTCGGGTCCAGGTGGTTCGACCAGGTGACGTAAGGCTTCGGCGCTCGCGGCGGGGGCTTGGCCTCTTTCGCCTCCTTGACCCGCGTGGCGTACCCTGTGGATAGGTAGTCGGTGTACTTCTTGCGTTCGACGGCGGTCGGCTTGCGGGTGAGCAGCTTCAAGTACAGTTCGTCGAGCAGCGTGTCGAGCGGCTGATCCTTCAGTGCCAGTTGGGTGACGCCGTGGTCGTCGCTCAGGCGGGTGAGCCACACGCCGACGGTGCCGTTGTGCAGGATGGCCGGTTGCAGCACGTTCGGCGACGTGTCCCGCACGCTGGTCGGGTCTTGTCGCGTGGTCCGCCAGCCGAACGCCTGGAGCACGTCCGTCACCGCTTGAATGCGGGGCAACGCCAGGCTCGGGCGGTCGCGTTCGTTCGAGGTGGAGGTGAGCATCCACGACCGCCGCGGCTTGCCGAGCGAGATGGAGTTGCCCAGGTCGCGGGCGCCGTCCACGTCCAGGCTCACCTCTTCGACGCGGAACGGCTTGCCGGTGGCGACGAACAGTGAGTCCACCACCTGCTCGGCGGCCAACCGGCGGCGGGCCGGTGCGGTGTACAGCACCGGCGTTTCTTTCAGTGACGAATCGGCGGAGCGCTGGTAGGCGTGGCTGTTCAAGATGAGCCGCGTCAGATGCCGGGTGTCGTACCCGCTCCGCACCAGCTCACGGGCGAGCCAGCGGAGCAACTCCGGGTGAGTGGGTGTGCCGCGTTCCCAGTCGTCCACCGGCTCGACCAGCCCGCGGCCCATCTGCCGTGCCCAGATGCGGTTGACCATCACCTGGGCGAACCGCTCGTTCTGCGGGGCGGTGAGCAGTGCGGCCAGCCTGTCCCGCGGGTCGTCCGGATACAGAGCGAGTTTCTTCCCCACCTCCGCCGGCACCAGCTTCGGGAACGGCCACTCGGGTTGCACTTCCGTGCCAGGCTTCAGCGTCACCTGGATGAGCGGCGTCCGCCCGCCGTCGTGGATCTTGTCGAGGGGCACGCTGCTGGTGGCCGGCACCTTCAGCGGCTTCGTTTCGAGCATCGCCGCGAGCTGAAAGAGTTGCTCCTGCGTGGACGCATGAGCCGGGGCGTCGTGGCAGCGGGCGCACTTCATCTGGGTGCCGAGGAACGCGGCCGAAAGCACCGTCCCCTTCGCGGCCATCGGCACGTCGTTCTGCGACGCCACCCCGAACCCGGCCGGCCCGCCGAACCGAACACTCCCCCGCATCCGCACCAGTTCGGTGGCAAACAGGTCGAGCGGCTTGTTGTCGAGCAGCGACTCGTACAGCCACCAGCGGAACGGGCCGGTGTTGTTGAGCGTCGGGTTGAGGATGTTCGGGTTCTCGGCCAGCACGTCCAGCCAGTAACCCATGCCGTGGTCGGCGGCCCGCGGGTCGGCGAGCAGCCGGTCGATCAACTTCGCCCTCCTGTTGGGTGAAGTGTCGGCGGCGAACGCGGTGATCTCGTCCGGCGTCGGCACCACGCCGACGGTGTCGAGCGTGACCCGCCGCAAGAACGTCAGGTCAGCAGTCAGCGGGGTGAGCGTGAGGTGAGAGGCGTCGAGGTCGGGCCAGTTCGCCCCTTCGCTGATCCACGCTTCGAGCAGCTTGATTTCATCGGCCGTCAGCTTGTCGCCCTTCGGCGGCATCACCTCCTTCGCGTCCGCCGACTTGACTCGGGCGAGCAGGCTGGACTCGGTCGGCTTACCGGGCGTCACCGCCGCCCCGTCGGACTTTCCACCCTTCACCGCCGCGGCCATGCTGTCCAACCGCAACCCGCCCTTCGGTTTGTCACCGGCATGGCACCCGCCGCACTTCGCTTCCAGGACCGGCCGCACCTGCCGGAAGTAGTCCACCGTGCCCTTCTTCGCCTTCTCCGCCTGCCCCCTCACCGTGTCGATGCGGACCGCGAGGAAGTGGTCGATGGGGTTGTTCGCAGGGTAGCCCTTCGGCAACTCGGGCACCGGCACGTCGGGCGTGGACTTGAGCCACTCGTTCGCGGCCGTGCGGCGGGTCTGCCAGTATCCGTCCTGTTGCTTGCGGAGGGCGGCACGAGCGGCCGTGTCCACCTTCGCGTAGTGGGCGGCCCGCTCGGCCTCGAACGCCGCCCAACCGGCGTCGGTGTACGGGACGAGGCGATCATCCGGGGTCAGCAGCCGCCAACTCTCCGACCCGGCCTCCGAGATCGCCACCACCGTTTCGCCCAACTCCGGCCGCCGCTTGTTCTTCCCCAAGAAACTGCCGACGACCGATTCGAGGACGACGAGATGCTCCCCGCCGCCCGACTCGAACGAGCACCAGCCGTCGCGGTCGCCGGGCAGTGCGAAGCGGAAGTCCGGGCCGAGGTTCAGGTAGCTTTCCGGCTTGCGAATGTCGCCGTGCCCGCTGCCGTCGCCGGTCTGAAACGGGGTCGTCAGTAGCAACTTGTCATCCACATACAGCCGGCTCGCCCCGCGGCCGCGGAGCAACAGGCGGTGTTTCCCCTTCGGCAACTTCACCACCGCCGCAGCCCGCAGCAGGTACGGGTTTCCGCGGTCGCCACGCACGCCGGTGTCCACATATTTGTGCGGCACGGTGAAGAACCCGAACGCCACCTCGGAATACGTCTCACTCGCCGTCGGTGACACGTCCGGCCAGGCGTTGCGGGCGGGCATCCCCTCCTCGCACAGTTGCACCTGCACCTGCCCGCGGGGCACATCCGCCTTCTTCACCACCGGCGGGGGCGGCACGAACTGGTAGCGGTTCTTCAACTCTTCTTCGGGAAGCGCAGCCCGCCACACTGTCACTTCGTCCAGCAGTCCGCGGAACGAGTTGGCCGCCCCGCCGCCGTTGCCGGTCCCCAGGGTCAAGTCGTCGGCGTCGGTCACGGGTGCCCGCTCGGTCGCCCCGCCCATGTCCCAGGCGCCGCCGACCACTTCGCCGTCGATGAAACCTCGGATGCTTTTCGGTTTGCCGAACGTGTACGTCACCGCGACGTGATGCCAACCGGCGGTGGTGAACCCGCGGTCGGAGGTCCACCGGTGCCAGTCGCTCGGCGTGTCCTTCGCGGCCTCACTACCGAACAGGAAGCTGACCCGCGATTCCCCCCTCTCCCCCTTCAGCCGAAGGGCGTAGTTCTGGTTCTTCTCCGGGAAGCCCTTCTTCCCGTTCCGCCCCTTCCCGATCAGGTACGCATACGCACCGTCCTTCAACTCGCTCACTTTCACCCAGGCTTCCAGCGTGATCGAATCGTCATTCGTGAACCGCAGGTTCCCTTTGGGGACGTCGGCTTCGCTGATGGCGAGCGTGGGCGTCTTGACGGTGAAGGGATAGGCGTTGTTGTCGGCGGGGAAGCCGGGGTAGACGGGCGGGCGGGGACCAGGTTCGAGCAACTTCGCCCCCGCCTTCAGCACATCGGCTTCATCGAACCGCCAGACCACCACCGGTTCCGGCTTCGACGCGGCGTCGTTCTGGGCGCCCGCGGGGTGGCACCCGAGAGCGGTGGCCAACACAACAAGCCAGTGGGTGCGGCAGGTCATGGGAAAGAGATCATTCCGAGGGGAGAGGCCGCCACGGACGGCGTCGGGCATGGGACGAGTTTCAGCCCGCCGGCCATCGCTGTCAAGCGCCATCGCCCGCGGGTCGTGTCTCAACCACTGCAAGGGCGGTCGGCTCGTGTGGTATGTTGAGTGGACTCCCGCCGTGTCCGACGAGGCACCTTCGATGGCGCTCAGCAGCCTGCCCCTGGGGTATTGCACCAACGTCCACCCGGCACAGTCGCTCGCCGACCTGCTCGGCGGTCTCGACCGCTACACCGTGCCCGTGATGCGGCGAATCGGTCGCCCACTGGCCGCCGGGCTGTGGCTGGCACGGCCGGTCGTCGATGAGGTGTTGGCCACACCGGACGGCCCCGCCCGCCTGGTGGCCGAGGTGACGGCCCGCGGGCTGACGGTCCACACCTTGAACGCCTTCCCCTACGGCGATTTCCACGCTACTCGGGTGAAAGAGAACGTGTACCTGCCGGACTGGACCTCGCCGGAGCGACTGGCGTACACCGTGCGGTGCGGCGACCTCCTCGCCGGACTGCTGCCCGCCGGCGGGGAGGGGTCGATCTCGACACTGCCGATCGGCTTCAAGGGGTTCGACCGCCCGCCGGGTTACCTCCAGGCCGCCGAGCAACTGACCGACTGTGCCCTGGCGTTCGCGCGGATCGCCGCCGAAACCGGCCGCAAGATCCGACTTGCCGTCGAGCCGGAACCGTTCTGCCTCCTGGAGACGACGGCCGAGGCGGTCGAGTTCTTCCACCTCCTGTGGGGCGTGGCCGCGGCACGCGGGGCGGAAGAACAGGTGCGGGAGCACATCGGGGTGTGCTACGACGTGTGCCATCAGGCGGTGGAGTTCGAGGACCCGGCCGCCTGCGTCGCCGCACTCGACCGGGCGGGCGTGCGGGTGAACAAGGTGCAGGTGAGTAGCGCGATCGAGTTGGGCCATCCGGCCGAGAACCGCGACGGGCATGAAGCCCTGCGGCGGTTCGTCGAGCCGCGGTATCTCCACCAGGTGTTCGCGCGGCTGCCCGACGGCCGGAGGGTCGGCGCGGTGGACCTGACCGACGAGTTCCTGAACGCCCCTGGACCGGACTTCCTGGCCGCCGAGGCGTGGCGGGTTCACTTCCACGTCCCAGTCGATGCGGAACGGCTGGGGTCGCTCGGGACGACCCGCTCCGCCATCCGTCCGGCGCTGGCCGCGGTCGCGGCACTGGGCTACGCGCCTCACGTCGAGGTGGAGACGTACACCTGGGCCGTGCTGCCGGGGGAAGGGGCATCGGACCTGGTGACCGGGTTGTCAAATGAAGTCAACGCGGTCCAGAAGGTGCTGACCGAATTGAGTGCGGCGAGCGTGTGACGTCCCGTCGTCACCCCGGCTCGCTTCCGGACAAGGCTCTTGAGGATCGCATGAGCACGCTGTTCACCCCGTTCCGCGTCGGTTCGCTCGAACTCCGTAACCGCATCGTCATCGCCCCCATGTGCCAGTACTCGGCCGACGAGGGCCGCGCGACCGACTGGCACCTGATCCACCTGGGGACGCTCGCCCTGTCCGGGGCGGCGCTGCTCACCATCGAGGCCACCGCCGTCTCCCCCGACGGGCGGATCAGCCCGGACGACTTGGGGCTGTGGTCGGACGACACCGAGTCCGCCCTCGGCCGGGTGCTCGACGGCGTGCGGCGGTACTCGGACATGCCGGTCGCCATCCAGCTCGCGCACGCCGGACGGAAGGCGTCCACCAGAGTGCCGTGGGAGGGGGGCAAACAGATCCCACCCGGCGAGGGGCGGGGGTGGCAGACGGTCGCCCCGACGGCCGTGCCGTTCGCGCCGGATCAGACCCCGCCGGTCGCCCTCGACCGGAAGGGGATGGACACGATCCGTCAGGCGTTCACCGTGGCCGCGAAGCGCTCGGCCAAGCTCGGCCTCGATGCGATTCAGGTCCACAGCGCCCACGGCTACCTCCTGCACCAGTTCCTCTCGCCGCTCAGTAACACCCGAACCGACGAGTACGGCGGCTGTCTCGAAAATCGCATGCGGTTCCCGCTCGAAGTGTTCGATGCGGTGCGGGAGGCGTTCCCGAGCAACCGGGCGGTGAGCGTCCGCGTGTCCGCCACCGACTGGGTGGACGGCGGCTGGGACGTGGAGCAGACGATCACCTACGCGAACGCACTCAAGGCTCGCGGGTGTGCGGCGATCAACGTGTCGAGTGGGGGAACGTCGCACTCGGCGAAGGTGCCGAACGGCCCGAGCTACCAGGTGCCGCTCGCGCGGGCGGTGAAAGTGGCGACCGGGTTGCCGACAGTTGCAGTCGGACTCATCACCGGGTACGACCAGGCGGAGGCGATCGTCGGCACCGGCGACGCCGACCTGATCGCGCTCGCCCGCACCATCCTGTACGACCCGCGGTGGCCGTGGCACGCCGCCGCCCACTTCGGCGCGACGGTCAAGGCCCCGAACCAGTACCTGCGGTCGCAGCCGCAGCGGTATCGGAACCTGTTCGGCGGGTGAGTCCGCACGCCGAGATGGCAACTGCCGAGGGTAACGCTTTCTACTCTTCTTCCCACACGCTGCCGTAGGCTCCGATCGCTTCCATGTGCCCGACCATCCGCAGGTAGAACGGGTCGTTCGAGAGTGTGGCGCTGTCGCCGATCACCACCAGCGCCCGCCGCGCGCGGGTGAACGCCACGTTCGTCCGCCGGGTGTCCGCCAGGAACCCGATCGTGCCGGCCGGGTTCGACCGCACCAGCGAGATGACGATCGCCTCGTTCTCCCGCCCCTGGAAGCCGTCCACGCTGTCCACTTCCACCGCCGGCACGTCGGCCAACCGCTCGCGGAGTTTCCGCACCTGGGCGCGGTACGGGGTGATGACGCCGATCCCCTCGGTCGGAACCCCGGCCGCCAGCCAATGGCGGACGCACCGCACCACACGCTCGGCCTCGCCGGGGTTGTGCCGGCTGCCGCTGTCGTCCTCCAACTCCTCGTCGAACCCGGCGCCGGCGGTGTCGATGAACCGCACCACCCGCTCGGTACTCGGCTCGACGGTCACACCAGGCAGGTCGCACAGTCGGTGCCCCACCACCGACTCGTCCGCCACCAGCAGCCCGTCGTAGAACTCGGCGTTCGAGAAGCCCATGATGTCGGCGTGCATGCGGTACTGCACCGACAGCAGCCGGGAGACCAACTCCCCGAACTGGTCGGCGACCCGCTCCATCAGGCTGACGGCCAACCCCTGTTCCTCCGCTTCCGGGGAAATGACCGTGGCAGGCAACTGGCGGTGGTCGCCGGCCAGCACCAGCTTGTTCGCCCGCATGAGCGGCAGCCAACTCGCCGGTTCGGTGCTCTGTCCGGCCTCGTCGATCACCGCCAGGTCGTACTGCCGCGCTCCCAGCACGTCGCTCGTCAGCCCGGTGAGGGTGCCGCACACGATCCGCGCGTCGTCCAGAATCCGCGCCGCCGCCAGCGCCTCGAACTTGCGGGCGTCGGCCAGCATCGCCCGTGCCTCACGCCGCAGCGCCGCCTTCTCGCCGGGTTGAGGCCGCTCCGTCGTCCACTTGTCCGCCTGCCCGAAGAGCGTGCGAGCCTCCTTCGCCAGCTTCCGGGCCTGTCGCGCGTCCACATGCTTCTGCACCAGGATGTCGAGCGCACGGTCTCGCAATGCCGGATCGACCCGCGCCGGGTGCCCGACTCGCACCGGCCGCTCGCCGGCCACCAGCAGCTTCTCTAGCAGGTTGTCCACCGCGTGGTTGCTCGCGGCCGTCGCCAGCACCCGTTCGCCGCGTGCCACCGCCTGCCGGATCAACTCGACCACCGTGGTCGTCTTGCCCGTGCCCGGTGGGCCGTGGATGACGGCCACGTCCTTCGCCGCGAGTGCGAACCGCACCGCCTCCACCTGCGAGGCGTTGAGCGTGGTGATGACGACTTCCGGCAGCGGGTCGAACGCCGGCTCCCGTTCGCCGAGCAGCACGTCACGCAACTCGGCGAGGCGGTCCCCCTTGGCCGCCGCCGCCCGGCGGAGCGCCTCCTGCTGCCGCACCCGCGACACCTCGTCGGCCGACAGGTCGAGGCGGTAGGTGGCGTCGTCCGGCGGCTCGTCGTCGGGCGGGTCGAAGGCCACGCCGATGCTGGTGAAATCGCGGTCGTACACCACCCCGCGGTAGGTCGGCCGGCGGCGGTGGGTGTCCGTCTGACTGAGCACCACCGGCGCGCCGGGTTGCAGGCGGTTCGGCGGGAACGGGTCGTTCCGCCCGCTGCGGGTGAAGGTGAGCAGCAACCGCCCGCCCAGGCCGAACTCCGACTCACGGAGGGTGAGGCCGCTGAGCGCCGCCCCGTCGCGGGTCGCCGTCTCGGACTGTGCCGCCTTCCGCGCGGCCTCCTCCTCGGCCTCCGCTTCCAAATCGAGTAAGGACGACAGCTGGGCGAAGTGCCCCTCCAATTCCGCCGCGTCCGCTGATCGCACGCGCACCGGGCGGTCGTTGAACGATGCCCCGTCGAGCGCGGTCACCAGAGCGGCGGCCTTCTCGTCCGGCACTTCGACGGTCGCCCCGCGGCCGAGGACCGTGATCCGCCCGATGTGTCGCCGGTCGAGTTTCCCGGTGGTGCAGACGAACGCCAGCACCGCCCCGACGTGCGTTTTGAACGGGATCGGTTCGAGGTGAATCTTGGCCATGACGACTCGCCGACGGGTGATCCGTTCAGCTTACCGGGTAACGGGATGGCAACACGGCGTAGACACGTTCGGGGGAAAGGCGGAAAGTAACCGTGTCATCGCCGCGATTCCCTCCCGAGGTGCCTCTCATGCGTCTGCGTCAACTCCTGTGGGCGGCTCCGGTGGTCGGGGCGGCCGGTGTCGGGCTGGTGGCAAACATGGCTGTTCCGACGGCCGACGCCGCCGGCAAAGCCGACGGTGATCCGAAGCAAGCGGTCGCGCTGCCGATCAAGCAGGTGGTGCTGTTCAACAGCGGGGTCGGGTACTTCGGCCGCACGGGGGAAGTGGACGGCGAAGCACGGGTCGATCTCACCTTCCCGGAATCCGACATCAACGACCTGCTCAAGTCGATGACGCTTCAGGACTTCAACAACGGGCACATCTCGGCGGTGAGTTACGACAGCCACGAACCCGTGGACCGCACGCTCGCCAGCTTCGCCATCGACCTGAACGGTCAGCCGACGTTGGCGAACATTCTGGGTCAGGCCCGCGGGGAACAAGTCGAAGTGGTGATGAATACCACCGTGACGACGCAGCCGGGCACGATCAAGGGGACGATCATCGGCACGGAGATCCAGAAGGTGCCGGTGGGCACGGCCCAACTCGACTGCACGGTGTTGAACGTGAGCACCACCGAAGGCTTCCGCGCTGTGAAGATGATGGACGTGCAGCGGGTGCGGTTCCTCAACCCGGTGCTCGAAGCCGAACTCAAGCGGGCGCTGGACACGCTGGCGCTCAGCCACGACTCGCAGAAGAAAGCGGTGAGCATCCAGTTCAGCGGCGAGGGGAAACGCAAGGTGAAGGTCGGCTACGTCATCGAAGCGCCGATCTGGAAGACGAGCTACCGGCTGGTGCTGGACGCGGACAAGAAGCCATACCTGCAAGGGTGGGCCATCGTCGAGAACCCGACGGACGAGGACTGGACGAACGTGAAGATGGGGCTGGTGAGCGGCCGGCCGATCTCGTTCAAGATGGACCTGTACAACCCACTGTACGTCAACCGCCCGACGGTCGAGCCGGAGCTGTTCGCTTCCCTCCGCCCGCCGGCCTACGACGGCGGGTTCGCCATGCAGGGCGGGCAACGACTCAAGGTTGAGCGTGATCGACTGGAATCGCTCCAGAAGGAAACGAAACAACTCACCGAGCAGCAGAGGAGTTTGCAGTCACGGCGTGAGGGCGGGAAGGAAGACAAGGCCAAGAGCATCGACGAAGCCACCGGGGCGGTCACCGTGCAAGATGCGGATTTGAGCGACCTCAAGAAGTCGGTGACCGCCCTGGAACGGGAAGAACTCCAGAAGATGGTGCAGCAGATGGACGGGAGCGGTGTTCAGAGTGCCGCGACGGCGGCGAAGTTGGGGGACAGCTTCCAGTATGGCATCAAGCACCCGGTGAACCTGGCCCGGCAGAAGTCGGCCCTCCTGCCGATCATCAGCGACGACATCGAAGGCACGCGGGTGAGCATCTACAACCCGGCGGTCCAGGCCAAGCACCCGCTGCTCGGCTTCCGCTTCAAGAACAGCACCAAGGCGACGCTCCCACAGGGACCGATCACGGTGTTCGACGCCAACGTGTACGCCGGCGATTCGCGCATTCAGGACACGTCGGCCGGCGACGAGCGGTTGCTCGCGTACGCCATCGACCTGGGCACAGAAGTGATCCCGCAGAACACGGGGAACAGCGGCACCATCGTGAGCGTGAAGGCGACGAAAGGCATCGTCCGCACCACCCGCCGGCAGCGGGACGAAAAGGTGTACAAGATCAGCAACAAGTCCGACACCGACCGCGTGCTGGTGATCGAGCACCCGAACCGCACCAACCAGCAGTTCAAGCTGGTCGAGACGGCGAAACCGGTGGAGGAGACGGCCGGTCTGTTCCGCTTCGAGACGAAGGTGGCGGCCAAGCAGTCGGCCGAGTTCAAGGTGATCGAGGAGCGGGAGTTCGGCGAGGAGATCGCGCTGAGTAACACGAACGACGACACGGTGCGGTTCTTCATCAGCTTGAAGGAGGCCAGCCCGAAGCTGAAGGAGATGCTGGGCGAGGTGCTCAAGAAGAAGGGGGCGTGGGACGTGGTCCGCCGCGAGTTGGTGCAGGTGCAGGCCGACCTGGTCCGCATCACCGCCGACCAGGACCGCATCCGCAAGAACCTGCGGGAGACGCCGGAGAAGGCCGAGGTGTACGCCAAGTACCTGACCAAACTGAGCGACCAGGAGAAGGAACTCGACACTCTCACCGACAAGCAGAAGAAGTTGATGGGCGACGAGTTCGCCGCCCGCAAGAGCTACGAGGACTACCTGACCGGGCTGAGCGACTGACCTCCCGATGTGGCTTTTGGCAACGTCAGGCGAGGACGGCGTTCACCACGTGCCCGTGGACGTCGGTCAGGCGGCGGTCGATGCCGTTGTGCAGGACGGTCATCTTGGTGTGATCGATGCCGAGCAGGTGCAGGGCGGTGGCGTACAGGTCGTACACGTCCGTCTTGTCGGTCGCGGCCAGGTGGGACAGGTCGTCGCTCTCCCCGTGGGCCGTGCCGCCCTTCACCCCCGCCCCGGCCAGCCACGTCACCGACGTGCCGCCGTTGTGGTCCCGCCCGTCGCCGTTCTGCGTCACCGGCATCCGCCCGAACTCGGTCGTGAAGATGACCAGCGTGTCGTCGGCCAGCCCGGTGCGTTTCAAGTCCGCCAAGAGTGCCGCCACGGGCTGGTCCACCTGCCGGGCAATCGGCGGCAGTTCTTTCGGGATGCTGCCGTGGTTGTCCCAGTTGTCCTTCGGCCCGCCGGCCCCGCTCCACACCTGCGCGAACCGCACCCCCTTCGCCAGCATCCGCCGGGCGAGCAGGCAGTTGCGGGCGAATCCGCCGTCGGCTCCTTTGCGGTCGGTGCCGTAGGCGGCGTGAGTGGCCTTCGTCTCTTTGGTCAGGTCGAACACTTCGGGGGCGGCGAGTTGCATCTTGGCCGCCAGCTCGTAACTCTCGGCTCTCGCTGACAGCCGGCTGTCACCGGGCCGATCAGAGGCGTACTTGCGGTTCATCGCCTGGAGTAGGTCGAGGCCGTCGTCGGACGCCGCCGGGGTGACGAACTTGGCGTCCTTCGATGGGGCGAGGTCCGGAATCGGCGACGACGCGGCGGGGTTGATGACGGTGCCGGCGTGCTGGGCCGGCAGGAAGCCGGGCGAGAAATTGCCGTTCCCGTTGTACGGCAATCCACGAGGGTCTGGCAGCACCACGAACGCGGGCAGGTCGTCGGCCAACCGGCCAAGTGCGTACCCCACCCACGCGCCGGCGGCGGGGAACCCTGGGGTGATGAAGCCGGTGGTTTGTAGGTACGCGGCCGGGCCGTGGACGCTCGACTTCGACGCCAGGGCCATCAGGAACGCCAGGTCGTCCACGTGCCCGGCCAGGTGCGGGAACACGTCCGTCACCCACCGCCCGCACTGGCCGTGCTGCTTCCACGCGAACGGCGACTTCATCGCCGGGCCGGGCGTGCCGGTGGCCGTCGCCTTCAGCCCGATGTCCACCACCTTGCCGTGCTGCTTGATCAACTCCGGCTTGTAGTCGAACGTGTCCATCTGGCTCATGCCGCCGTTCAGGAAGATCTGAACGACTCTCCGTGCCTTCGCCTTGTGGTGCAGCCCGCCGTTGAACTTCGGGTCCGGCCTGGCGGTGTCGGCATGGGCGAGCAGGTGCGACAGGGCCAGCCCACCGAAGGAGGTGGACAGGAAGTGACGACGGGACGGAGACATGAAGTGGGCACTCCGGGAAGGGATCCATCGAGCGGAACACGGATGACACGGACGAAGGCAGGGATGAAGAGGATCAGACCAATTCCAGATTGTGTTCGATCCTCTTCATCCCTGCCTTCGTCCGTGTCATCCGTGTTCCTCGTGTTGAACCAGCATGACAGTTCAATCCACGAACGTGAACTCGCTGCTGTTGAGCAACACCCGGCACAGGTTCGACAACCCGTGCTTCGCGGCGTACTTCGTCCACGCCACTTCTTCGTCGGCGGTCGGCGGTCGCAGCAACACTCGCTTCGCCGCGAACCGCACCCGCTCGACTTCTTCCTTGCTCGCCTTCTCCGCCAGGGCCGCGAGGTGCTCGGCGTTCGACAGCACGAACTTGTTGTTCCACATGGTCAGCGCCTGCGGGGCGCCCACGCTGACCGACCGCACCGGGGCACTCTGCGATGCGTCGGGGCAGTCCAGTCCGGCGAGGAACGGGTCGGGCTTGGTGCGGAAGATGAAGCGGTAAATGCTGCGTCGGCGGGCGTCGGCCGCGTTCACGTCGAAGGCGTCGTAGTCCGACTCGGGGGTGACGTGGATGCCCGGCTTGGTGACGAAGTGCTTCACCGGCGGGCCGTACATGGTGTCATCGAGCCGGCCGCTCGCCAGCAGCACCGCGTCCCGCACCGATTCCGCGTCCAGGCGGGTACGGTTCATCCGCCACAGCAGGCGGTTGTCGGCGTCCTTCGCCGCGGCGGTCGGGTCGTGCGTCACCGCCTGCCGGTAGGTGCTGCTGGTCAGAATCAGCCGGTGCAGTCTCTTCAGCGACCCGCCGTTCGTGCGGAAGTCGTTCGCCAGCCAGTCGAGCAACTGCGGGTGGCTCGGCGTGCCGCCCATCGCGCCCAAGTCGTTCGGCGTGTCCACGATGCCGCGGCCGAAGTGGTAGTGCCACATGCGGTTGACGATCACCCGCCACGTCAGCGGGTTGGCGTCATCGGTCAGCCAGTCGGCGAGGGCGGCCCGCCGCTCGCCCTCGCTCGTCGCGTCCTTCAGCGTGAACCGTGCCTTCACCCCCTCCACCGCTTCGACCGCCCCCGGCTTCGCCTCCTTGCCCGGCTTGGTCACGTCGCCGCGCTTGAGGATGTGAATCGGCCGCGGGGTGGCGGACGGCTTGAAGCTGCCGTCCGGGGCGAAGCGGTTGGTGCCGCAGTACACCTTCGCGGGCACGGGCAGCACCTTCAACTCGCGGTCGAGTCGCTGCTCCCAGACCCACTGGGATAGCGTCGCGTTGTGTGCGTCGGTTCGCTTCTCGACGGACACGGCGAACGCTTCGGCGACCGGAACCGGCAACGTCGCCTCCGACGCGAGCGGGTCGCCGGTGGTCACGGCCAGCCGGAACCGCCCGATCAGGTGCCGCTCGCCGTGCAGTTGGTCGAGTGCCACGGTGAACGCAGTACCTCCGTCGAACCCGACCGGCTTGTCGAAGGCGACCGCCGCCCAGTGCGGCTTGCCCACCTGCGGGTAGATGCCCCACGCCGTCTTCGGGTCGCCGTCGATGGCCCGACCAATACCCCACCCGTCCTGGTTGAAGTCGGCCACGGCCGACTTCAACTTCACCCCCGCCGTCTGCTCCGGCTTCCCTTTCGGCGCCGCCGTCACCCGCACCTCGGACAGGTGCAGGTTGCCGTTGTCCTGTCGGCCCGGCCCTTTGTGCGGCAGGGTGTCGTCGGCCAGCACTTCGACCCGCACGCCGGTGACGCCCTTCAGCTCGCTGCTCAGCGTGACGTTGTACACGTCGCGTTCCGGCGCCTTGCCGCCGGACAGGACAGACGAATCTTCCTGCACGGTCAGCGTCGCCCCGTCGCGGGACGTGACCGCGTCCGGCTTCACCACCTGCCACCGCTGTTTCGCCGCACCGCGGGCCTTCTCGAATGTCGCCACCTCTGCCAGCCGTTCGGCCGTGAGCAGTTCGCCCTTCCCGCCGCGAACGGCCGCCAACTCCGCCGCCAGTGCCGCCCGCTTCGTCGCCACCGCGGGGTCGGCGTCGTACTCCCGCTCGGCCTTGTCGATGCCGGCGAACACCGCTTGCAGGGCGTAATAATCTGCCGTCGGGATGGGGTCGAACTTGTGGTCGTGGCAGCGGGCGCAGTGGGCCGTCAGCCCGGCGAACGAGGTCATCACGGTGGTGACGATGTCGTCGCGGTCGAGCGCCCGCGCCACCTGCCGGTCGAGGGCGTTCTCGTTGATGTCTCGCAGCCCGCTCTCGTCCCACGGGCCGGCGGCGAGGAAGCCGGTGGCGACGACCGCGGCCGGCTCGGTCGGCCACAGCACGTCGCCGGCGATCTGCTCCTTCACGAACCGTGCGAATGGCTTGTCTTCGTTGAAGCTCTTGATGAGGTAGTCGCGGTACGGCCAGGCGTTCGGACGAAAACGGTCCTGATCCTGCCCGTGGCTGTCGGCGTAGTGGGCCACGTCGAGCCAGTGCCGCGCCCACCGCTCGCCGTACCGGGGCGACGCCAGCAGCTTGTCCACCAGCTTCTCGTAAGCATCATTCGACGTGTCTTTCAGGAAGGCGTCGAGTTCGTCGGGCGTCGGCGGGAGACCGGTGAGGTTCACAGACAGCCGTCGAGCGAGGGTGCGGCGGTCGGCCTCGGCGGACGGCGTCAACCCGTTCGTCTGCAGCTTCTCCAGCACGAACGCATCGACCGGGTTCCGCACCCAGGACTTGTGCTTCTCGGGGGCGGTCGGCACGGCGGGCGGCTTGATCGGGCGGAACGCCCAGTCGCCATTCGGCTTGTCGGCGGCACTGGCAACCGTCGCGGCGAAGAGGATCACGGCAGCGACGATGCGGCGGATGCGTGGGCCTGGCGCGGGCATCTCTTGCAGACCAGTCGGAAGGTGACGGCGGGGCGGATCGACCGCCCAACTGTCGCACCGCTGCCGCACGTCGTCAAGCAGAATGGTTCGCCGGCCAGGGCTACTCAGAGGTTGCAGGTACGTCCTTGATCATGGCGATGGCGAGTTTGGGTCGGGCGACCATTGCCCTGGTGGCGGCGGGCAGGGTGGGGTGGTCGCTGCCCCGCAGCAGGTACACGGCCACGCTCCCGAACCGGGTGAGGGGTCTTGATCTCACATCGCCCCTCACCGGCCGTCCTCACTCCGCTCGGATCGGATCGGCGACCACACCCCAGCGGGGAGAGGTGGGGGTGGTCGGCCCGCCGTTGCAACGGGCCAGTCGCACTACGGGTGTTTGCGCCGCAGCCAGGTATCAGCCGGCACCGGCGGGATGCTCCGCCGCCATCTCCCGCAGCCGATATTTCTGGACCTTCCCCGTCACCGTCATCGGGTAGGCGTCCACGAACCGCCAGTATCGGGGCACCTTGTACGCTGCCAATCGCCCGCGGCAGTATGCGGCCAACACTTCCCCGTCAGCCGTCGCATCAGGAGCCAGCCGCACCCACGCCATCACCTCCTCGCCGTACCGCTCGCTCGGCACCCCGATCACCTGAGCCTCCCGGACTGCCGGGTGTCCGAGCAGGGCCTCTTCGATCTCTCGCGGGGCGATGTTCTCACCGCCGCGGATGATGAGGTCTTTCAGCCGGCCGGTGATGCACACATACCCGTCCTCCCGAATCACCGCCTGGTCGCCGCTGTGCATCCACCCCGCGACATCGACCGCCGTGCGGGTGGCCGTCTCGTCCCGCCAGTACCCCCGCATGACGCTGTACCCGCGGGTGCAGAGTTCCCCCGGCACCCCGCGGGGCGCCACCTCACCGGTGTCCGGGTTCCGAACGCTGACCTCCAGGTGCGGCATCACCCGGCCGACGGTGCCGACGCGATCCTCCAGCGAATCGTCCCGTGCGCTGAGGGTCGAAATCGGGGACGTCTCGGTCATCCCGTACCCGATCGCCACCTCGGGCATGTGAAGCCGCCCGACCACCCGCCTCATCAGGTCGACCGGACACGGGGCACCAGCCATGATCCCGGTTCGAAGTGACGACACGTCGGTCCCGTCGAGCGCGGGGTCGTCCAGCACGGCCCGGAACATGGTCGGCACCCCGTACAGCGACGTACACCGCTCACCCCCGATCGCGGCCAGGGTTGTGGTCGGGGAGAACCACCCGCCGGGGAACACCATGCACGCCCCGGTGCTGGTGCAGGCCAGGCACCCCAGCCCCATTCCGAAGCAGTGGTAGAGCGGGACCGGGATGCACACCCGGTCGGCGGCCGTGTACCCC